>JBPYEF010000022.1:0-18996 GCA_051985875.1 Hyphomicrobiaceae bacterium | reverse complement strand
GCCCCCCCTGAAAGCGGACGATGATGTCGGCGCGCTCCGATAGCCAGTCGACGATCTTGCCCTTGCCCTCGTCGCCCCATTGGGCGCCGACCACGACCACGTTTGCCATGTCTCGCGCTTAACCCGCCTTTGAACACCCGCTGCGGACGACCGCCGCCCCCGCAGATATACCCCCCGTGCTCGCCGGACAACAGCCGGACGCGCACGGTGGGGTTGCGCCAATCGGCGATTTCTTCGCCCGGACGCGCAGCGATGCGGCGAGCGCGCTGGCCCCTCCCGCCGGCAGCGCCGGGTACCGGCAATGCGCCGGCTACCCCCGCGCCTAGCTCGCCGCCAGCGCCAAAATCGGCCCGCGCGTCGGCAACGCGTGAGCTCGGTCCAAGTGGGGGCCGCAAGCCCGCCTCGCCGCTTTGGGTAAAAAGTGCCGCGGCCCAAATCGGCAGCGGGGGGAGCGGGGCGCGTCGGCCGGTGCGGGGTATTTGCGCCTAATACCCGCCGAGCACGACATGCAGCTTACTGACGAAAAGGCTCCACTTCTGGGAGAGCTGCCAGGCCGCTGTTGCGGCAGGAGCCGTCAGCAGCCTGAAGGCGATGGCCTTGGCCTCGCTCTGACCGGGGGTGCGCGATAGATTTTCCAAGTGCGAAAGGCGCAGCAGCACGAGGACTTCGTCGAGGCGATGCTCGAGCGAGGTCCCGGCGGCGCCAGTGGACGACCAACTGGCGGCGGTCAGCCCCTGCGGCAATTTTTGCCGCAGATCGGCCATCGCGCCCCTTACCGCGCTATCGATCTTGGCGTTGACCATGATCCAAGGCGGAACGAACCCCACCACCAGCAGCGCGCTGGTGATGGCCAGCCCCAGGTAATCCGAGGTTTCTCCGCCAGTGAGCAGCACGTAAATCACCGTGCACGCGCTGAACAGGAGCACCACGGTAGCGCCCTGGGCACTCATGCGCAGGAAGGGTTTGTAGTGCTTTTCCCGAAGCACGATGTCGATCGGGGAGCGAAACGCAAACGCGCGGATCGCCGAGCAATTCTTCAAGAGAAAACCCACCAGGATGACCCACATCAGCGCATTGAGGAACCACTCGAGGCACCAAATGCCCCACAGCTCGTAGTCGATGGGTCTCAGCACCCCATCTGCTCCGATTTGCATTAGCGTTGCGTAGCGCTCAGAGCGCAGGTACGCGTAATCGAACAGGCAAAACGGCGTGGCGATCACCAGCGCTGCTACCGCCCCGGGCAGGCCAAGTATCGGGCGCACCCCGCGAGTCGCCTGGGCGAACGGCACATCGAAATGCAGGACGCCCGCGCGAAAATTCCGTGTGTAGATGGTGATGAACATGCGCAGCGCGATCAGGTGCGCGGCGATATAAAACGGCTGGACGAGCCACTCCGGCGACGCGAGCAGGGCGCCCTTGTCGGGCGAAAGTACCGACCCCAACACCCAAGATCCGCTCGCCAGCGCGGTCACCAGCGCCAAGAACGCGCTCGGCCGGCGGGGTAGCAGTCGATCGATGGGGGCCAGGGACACGGCCAGGGTCACGGGCACGCCGTCGCCTTGCCGGCTTCGCCGACGCTGCGCGCGACGCCGGATCACTGTCGCGGCCATCGCCAGGAGGAGCACAAGAGCAGAGCAAACCGCCACCGCAACCAGGCCGCGCGGCCTAAAGTTCTCAAGCGCCTCGAAGTGCATTAGCTGCTACCATTTGGCCCTTCTCGCACGCCCCGGCGGCGATCCTCCTCGGGCCGACAATCCCGTCCGCTGCCAGCGCGGCGAAGGGGCATCGGCGCGATATCGAATGCCGCGGGCGTCGCGAGCGGTGAGCGCGTCAGTTGCCGTAGACGATCTTTTTCCCCGCAGGCCAGCTCACGGTATAGCCGAACTCGATGCTCTTCTCCTCGTCGGGCTCGAGTTTCAGCTCCCAGGCGAGTACCCCGCGCTTGTCGTCGAGATCGCGCTTGCTCGGCGCGGTCTTGGCCAGCAGCTCGACCTTGACGTCCGCGTTCTGCGATACGGGTAGCTGGTCGATCACGGTGACGGGCACCGCACGCTCGTGCAGGTTCTTGATGCTCAGCCGGAAGTTGCGGGTGTCGGTCTTCGATGAGCTGATGATCCCGGATTCGCCGCGCTTCTCCTCGAGCACCGTGTGACGCACGCGCACCGCATCGTCGACGCCGAAGCCGAGTTCATGCTCCTCGCCCGGAGCGAGCTGCGGCAGGCGGCCGTTGCCGACGAAGGTCGCATCGCGAAACAGCGCAACCTGGCCCGGCAGTATCGGCGTGCCGCGCGCCGTGGTCATCTTGACATAGAGGAAGGCCTTGGGGCTGCTCTTCGGCACGGTGCGCAGCATCAGCGTGACATCGAGCGGCATGTGGTCGATCGCCACGCGCTTGGCCTCCCCCGTCGCCGGCACGCTGACCCGCCCGGCGATCGCGTAGACGGCTTGGAACGCCTGCACATCGACGGTCGCTCGCTGCTCCGCGACCGGCTGCGCCGGGACAAGTTTGTCCAGCGCGCCGCCCTCCTCCTCAGCCGCATGCCCACTGACCTGCGGCGCATAGCGCGCTATGCTGCGCGCGGTCGGCGGCGGCGCTGGGTGGACCGGCGCTTCCGGCGCATAGTCGATCAGCACGGGCTCGATCTCGGGGGCGGCCGTGCCTGCGCCCGGCCGCGCCGTCGACAGGCTGAGCACCACGCCGTCCCAGTCCTCCCCCGTTCTCTGCTGGATGCTGGCGCGGCGCACCAGGTCGAGCTTCGGCGGCTCGCTCTTGGTGCCGGTTGCCAGGCGCGCGTCGTAGAACGGCACCCAGGAAGCGCCGGACACCTGATAGCGCACGACCAGTTCGGCATCGAGCGGGGCGGCGGCGCTGACAAAAATCTTGAGCTCGGTGCGCTCTTCCTGTGCCGGCGCAAGGGCGGCAAGCGCGCCCTGCAAATCCTTGATCTTGCGATCGACCTCGCGCATCTTCACCCGCGTTTCCAGGGCAAGCTTCTGCGCCTCGCCGTAGCGCTCGCCGATCATCGTGAAGAGCGCGTTCCAGTCCGGCTGCGCGGTGCCGGCAGCCGCGGCCGAGGCGGGCGCGGGATGGTTCGGCAACTGCGCCAGGTTGTCGATCAGCGTCTTCTGCGCCTCGGCAGCCTGCACCGTCGCTTTCAGGGCATCGTTCTCATCGTGCAGTTTCTCGATCGCGTCCTCAAGGCGCTTCCTCTCGCTGGCGGCGACCGCATCATCGGTGTGCGGCACGAACACGCGCCGGCTGTCGACCGAGGCGATGTCGAGGGCGAGCGTCGCCTTGCCTTCGACGCGAATGGAGTTGGAGATCGCCCGCGCCGGAAGATCGGAAAGCAACACCGCGTGATCGCCGCGTTCGAGCTTCACCGACACGAGGCGCACGATCTCGGCACCCGAAGGGTAGACCGTGACGCTGTCGATGCGCGAGGTTGCCTTGACGTCGGCGGCCGCGGCGGCGCCGGCCAGCGCCGGCAGCAAGACCAGAACCATCAGTAATCGCATCAACCGCTCCCCTTGCTGCGCCGTGCCGAAGCACGGCCCGCGCATCACCGTCACTGGAGACTAGTCGATATCGTGTCTCCAGTGTGACGGGGGCGCGCACACCAGCGCTGTGCAGGGGCAGGGTTCCGTCTAGAATTCCAAGCGCTTGGCGCGCACGACCTGGGGCAGCGCCCTAACCGCGGCCAGCGCGTCCTCCGAGACCGGCTCGTCGACGGCGACGATGCAGATGGCATCGCCCCCGGGCTTGTCCCGGCCGAGGTTGAGCGTGGCGATGTTCACCTGCGCATTGCCGAGCACCGTACCAAAACGGCCGATGAACCCCGGCTTGTCGGCGTTGCGCACGAACAGCATGTGCGCAGAAAGCTCGAACTCCATGTCGATGTTGCGCACCTGGATGATGCGCGGGCGGGCGTCGGAAAATACCGTTCCGGCGACGGAGCGCTCGTAGTGTTCGGTCTTCACGGTCAGGCGAATGTAGCTCTCGAATGCCCCGTCCTGACCGCGCGTGACCTCTTCCAGGCGCATGCCGCGTGCCTTGGCCATGGTCGCCGCCGAGACCATGTTTACGTCCGACAGCAGCGGGCGGAGAATTCCGGCGAGCGCCGCCGCGGTGAGCGGCTTGGTGTTGAGCGTCGCGACCTCGCCCGAATACTCAAGGCGCACGCCCGTGATCGGCGTCTCCGTCAGCTGCCCGGCGAACAGCCCGAGCTGCTCGGCAAGCTTCACCCACGGCCGAATCCTCGGCGCCTCCTCGGCGGAGATGTTGGGGAAGTTGACGGCATTGGCGATCGCACCCTTGAGCAGGTAGTCGGCGAGCTGCTCTGCCACCTGCAGCGCGACGTTCTCTTGCGCCTCGGTGGTGGCGGCACCCAGATGCGGCGTGCAGATGACGTTCGGCAACCCGAACAGCACGCTCGCCTTGGCCGGTTCGATCTCGAATACGTCGAGCGCCGCGCCGGAGACTTGGCCCGAGCGCAATGCCTCTGCCAGCGCCCGCTCGTCGACCAGGCCCCCGCGCGCGCAGTTGACGACGCGCACGCCGCGCTTGGTCTTGGCCAGCGCCGCCGCGTCGATGATGTATTTGGTCTTGTCGGTGAGCGGCGCATGCAGGGTGATCACGTCGGCGCGGCGCAGCAGCTCCCCGAGCTCGACCTTCTCGACGCCAAGGGCAATGGCTCGCTGCACCGACAGATACGGATCAAAGGCGACGACCTTCATCTTCAGCCCGATGGCGCGATCGGCGACGATCGAGCCGATGTTGCCGCAGCCGATGATGCCGAGCGTCTTGGCGAACAGCTCGACGCCCAGGAACTTGGCCTTCTCCCACCTACCGGCCTGCGTCGAGCGGTCGGCGTCCGGGATCTGACGCGCCAGCGCCATCATCAGGGAAATCGCGTGCTCGGCCGTGGTGATGGCGTTGCCGAAGGGCGTGTTCATGACGATGATGCCCTTGGCGGTCGCCGCCCTGACGTCGATGTTGTCGACGCCGATGCCGGCGCGGCCGATGATCTTCAGCCGGCGCGCCGAGGCGAGCAGCTTTTCCGTCACCTTGGTGGCGGACCGCACCGCCAGGCCGTCGTACTCGCCGATGGTCTTCTCGAGCTCCTCCTTGCCGAGCGCGGTCTCGACATCAGCGGCAATGCCGCGCTCGCGCAGGATGGCGACGGCGGCGGGGGAGAGCGGGTCCGTAATCAGGACACGGGGGATCATGGAGTGCTCCGCTTCTTGCGCCGGCGGTCGTGGGCCGGATCAGCGTACAGAGGATCAATCGCGCTCCCGCGCGCGGGCGTGCCTCAGGCGGCCTTGGCGAGGCCGGCCTTGGTCTGCGCGAAGGCCCAGTCGAGCCAGGGCGTCAGCGCCACGAGGTCGGCGGTTTCGACCGTCGAACCACACCAGATGCGCAACGCCGGCGGGCCGTCGCGATGTCCGGCGATATCGTACGCCGCCCGCTCCGCTGCTAGGGTAGCCGCAAGTTCCTTGACAAAGGCCCACTGCCGCTCGCGCGGCAGCGCCGCGACCTCGGGATCGACGATCCGCAAACACACCGAGGTATTGGAGCGCGTCGCCGGGTCCTCGGCGAGATTGGCGATCCACGGGGTCCTGTCGGCCCAGGCGAAGAGCGCCGCGGCATTGGCGTCGGCGCGGGCGATCAGGGCCGGCAGTCCGCCGATGCTTTCGGCCCAGGCCAGCGCATCGAGATAGTCCTCGACGCAGAGCATCGAGGGCGTATTGAGCGTTTCGCCCTCGAACACGCCGAGGATCGGCTTGCCGCCCTTGGTCAGCCGAAAGATCTTCGGCAGCGGACGGGCCGGGGCATAGCGCTCGAGCCGCGCCAGTGCATGCGGCGAGAGGACCAGCATGCCGTGCGCGGCCTCTCCTCCGAGCGCCTTCTGCCAGGAGAAGGTGAGTACGTCGACCTTCGACCAGGCTATCGGCTGGGCGAACACCGCCGAGGTCGCATCGACGAAGGTCAGCCCCGCACGCCGTTCGGGGATCCAGTCGCCGTTCGGCACGCGCACCCCGGAGGTGGTGCCGTTCCAGGTGAACAGCACGTCGCGCGCGAAGTCCACCTTGGCGAGGTCGGGAAGGCGGCCGTAGTCGGCCTCCAGCGCGCGCACATCGGCGATCTTCAGCTGCTGGGCGACGTCGGTCAGCCAGCCCCTGCCGAAGCTCTCCCATACCAGGCAGTCGACGCCGCGCTCGCCGAGCAGGGACCACATGGCCATTTCGAAGGCGCCGGTATCGGAGGCCGGGACGATGCCGCACACATACCCCGCCGGCAGGCCGAGCAGGGCCCGCGTGCGGTCGACGGCGGCCTTGAGGCGCGCCTTGCCTTCGGCGGCGCGGTGCGAGCGGCCGACCAGGGCCTGCGCGAGGCATTGCACGGACCAGCCCGGTCGCTTCGCGCAGGGGCCGGAGGAAAAGCAGATGTTGCCGGGCCGCTTGGCCGGCTTCGCCGTAGTCATTGCCGCCTACCCTTGCAGATAGCCTGCTCCTCGTTGGGGAGGAGTGTCCCGGGCCGGGCGTCTACTGGCAAAGGCGGAGGCTGTCAATTCGCCGGCGGCTGCGCCGACCGAACGCAACAGAACGCGAGGCGGCGTCTGCCATCTATCCGCTGCTCTGCGCCCGCGCCTCAGGCCGGCTCGGCGACCTTGCGCAGGGCTGCGACGATGTCGCCGACCACCTGCTGCACCAACGATCCGTCGTCGCCCTCGCCCATCACGCGAATGACGCGCTCGGTGCCGGAGGGTCGGATCACCAGGCGCCCCTGCCCTTGGAGACGCTGGCGACCCGACTCGATCGCCTGTCTGACGCCTTCGGCCTCGAGCGGGGAGCCGTTGACGTAGCGCACGTTGGCAAGCAGTTGTGGCAGCGGCTCGAAGCGCTTGCACACCTCGCTCACCGGCTTCCCGCTCGCGACCACCACGGACAGCACCTGCAGCGCGGTCACCAGACCGTCGCCGGTGGTCGTGAAGTCGGACAGCACGATGTGCCCGGATTGCTCGCCGCCGATGTTGTAGCCGTGCTTGCGCATCTGCTCGACGACGTAGCGGTCGCCGACGGGCGCGCGCACCATCGCCAGCCCGAGCTCCGCCAGGTGGCGCTCGAGCCCGAGATTCGACATGACGGTTGCGACCACTCCATCGGCGGTCAGCTGCCCGCGCTGCTGCCAGCTTGCGGCGATGACCGCCATGATCTGATCGCCGTCGACGATGCGGCTCTTCTCATCGACAATCACCACCCGGTCGGCATCGCCGTCGAGGGCGATGCCGATGTCGGCGCGCATCTCCCGCACCTTGTCGCAGAGCGCCTGCGGTGCCGTCGAGCCGCACTCGTGGTTGATGTTGCGGCCGTCGGGCGCGACGCCGATCTTGATCACCTCGGCGCCGAGCTCCCAAAGTGCATCGGGCGCAACCTCGTAGCCGGCACCATTGGCGCAATCGATGACCACGCGTAGCCCGTTGAGGCGAGTGCTGCGTGGCAGCGTGCGCTTGGCGAACTCGATGTAGCGCTCCTGGGCGCTTTCGATGCGCTTGGCGCGCCCGATGCGGTCGGGGGATACGAGCAGCTCTTCGGCCTGCGCCTCCATCAGCTGCTCGATGCGTTGCTCCGCCTCGTCGGAGAGCTTGTAGCCGTCCGGATCGAACAGCTTGATGCCGTTGTCGGCGTAGAGGTTGTGGGATGCCGAGATCATCACCCCCAGGTCGGCGCGCAGCGAGCGGGTGAGCATGGCGACCGCCGGCGTCGGCATCGGGCCGAGCAGGAACACGTCCATGCCGACCGCCGTGAACCCGGACATCAGCGCCGACTCGATCATGTAGCCGGAGAGACGCGTGTCCTTGCCGATCACGACCCGTGGCCGGTGCGCGCCGTTGGAGAACAGCTTGCCCGCGGCCATGCCGACCTTGAGGGCAATCTCAGAGGTCATCGGTGGGCTGTTGGACTGGCCGCGAATGCCGTCGGTGCCGAAGTGCCGCCGCGCCATAGTCTCCCTCATCCCTGGTGGCTTCGCCGAACTCACGCCGACCACGTGGTCGAACCTGGCACCCTTGCGGGACCGGGGTTCCCCAGTGGCGTAGCCCCCACGACGCTCCCAGGTAAACATTAGCGTCGCCGCCCGCGGGGCGATAGGGGTCGGCGCGCATTGTCCCGGCCCGCGGCGCGGCGCGCCCGAGGGGCCGGTCCGCCATCGCTTCGGCCCGCTTACGCCCGCGCCGCCTGCCAAACGGCGAGGGCCTGCCGGGTTGCAGCGACATCATGCACGCGCAGCAGCTCCACGCCCTGCTCGACCGCGGCCAGCGCCACGGCGAGCGAGCCGGGCAGGCGCTCGCCCACACCGGCGCCGGTGAGATCGCCAATGAAGCTCTTGCGCGAGGCACCGAGCATCACGGCGCAGCCAAGGCCGTGGAAGATGCTCAAGGCGGCGAACAGCGCAAGGTTGTGGGCAAGCGTCTTGCCGAAGCCGATGCCGGGGTCGACAATCAACCGTGCACGGCCGATGCCGGCGGCCTCACAGGCGGCGATGCGCCGCTCGAGCACGTCGTAAACGTCGAGCACGACGTTGGCGTAGCGCGGGCGCAGCTGCATGGTGCGGGGCTCGCCCTTGCTGTGCATCAGCACGATCGGCAGGCCGCTCGCGGCGGCGGCGGCGAGGCTCTCCGGGTCGTGGGTCAGGGCCGAGATGTCGTTAATCATATGGACCCCCGCCGCAGCAGCCTCTCGCATGACCAGCGCATGGCGCGTGTCGATGCAAAGCAGGGCGCGCGTCCGGCCACGTACGCCCTCAATCACCGGCAGAACGCGCGCGAGTTCGGCGGCGGGATCGGCAGGTTCGGCGCCGGGCCGGGTCGATTCCCCGCCAATGTCGAGCACGTCGGCACCCTCGGCAGCGAGCGCGAGGGCATGGGCGATGGCCGCCTCGGGCCGCAGATAGCGGCCAGCGTCGGAGAAGCTGTCGGGGGTGACGTTGACGACGCCGACCAGCCGCGGCCGATCGAGGCTGAGGCCGCAAAGGGCAGGCAAGGGTGCCGAGATGCGCGCCAGCAGCGCCGAGGGCACGCGCGCTCGGCCGCGGGCCTCGCCGGCGGACAGCTGATCGCGCCTGACCGCCGCCCCGGCGCGCTCGATGCGGATCAGGCGAGCGCAAGCAAGTTCAGGCCTGCCCTTGACCAGGAGCGCGGGACTGGGTGCCGGGGCGGGACATACCAGCGGTTGCACGTAGACGCGAGGGGGGCGGGCGCGGCGCGCGGAACCCCTCGTCACGGCCGCGCGGTGCCGATCCCGGCGGGCCCACCCTTGGTCTTGATGATCCCGGCCTTTTGCAGGGATTTGCCGCCCAACCCTGAAAAGCGCACGATCGTGATCTCTTCCTCGACCATGCACTGCACGAGGAGCGTGCGGCTGTTACCGGCCCAGGCGATGCCCTGGCACCAGCGGCCGATCGGCAACTCGGCCACCTTGGCGAGCTGCGTGCCGGTGCGGGACCAAACCTGCAGCAGGGCATGGTCGCTGAACAAGGGTGAGCTCGGCGGACGGTTCGAGCCGTTGGTCACGGTGACCGCCACGTACTTGCCGTCGGGCGACATCTTCAGACCCTCGGGGGTCGGCCCGACCGTATAGGTGTTGACGACGCGCGGCGGATCGAGCTTGAGGTCGATGACGCTGATCGTGTCCGCATCCCCACCGCCGACACCGATATTGGCAACCACCGCCGCGTCCCCAGCGGCGGCAATGTCGATGCCATAGGGGCGCAGGCCGGCGGCTATTTCGTGCGGCGCCACGGTCACCGTGGTGCCGTCGATCGCCAGCACGGAAATGCGGTTGTCGGCATCGCGCGTGACGAACGCCGATTTGCCGTCGGGGGCGATGGCAATCGCGCTCGGCCCGGAATTCTCGCCTCCGAGCGTAACCTTGCCGACAGAAGTGACGGTGCTGCCGGCGATGCTGAACACGGAGACCGTCCCCTCCGCACGGTTGGCAACGAGCGCCAGAGTACCCGCCTTGTTGATGGCGATGCCCGAGGCGCCTTTGCCAGCGGTGAGCGTCGCCAACACCTTGGGAACCGCCGGCGCGGTCTTGACCCCGACGGCGGACTTGATGCGCCCGACGATACTCGGCTTCAGCGGCGCAATGTCGATCACGGTCACCCGGTCGTCGGGCGTTTGCTTGCTCGGATCTGCGGGATCGATCTTCATGCTGGAGGCGATCAGCGCGATGTCCTCCTTCGGCGTCAGCGCGACGTTCAGCGGCGGTCCGACGACGCTGTTCGGCACCTCGAGTTCCGCGAGCACTTTCGGCGGCGTGCTGCGCAGATCGATAAAGGTCGCCGTGTCGGCGGGCGGGTTGCTCACAACGGTGACCTTGCCGTCGATGAGCCTCACCTTCGCGTCATTGGCGGAAACCGCGAGTTCGGCGTGCGCCGTCGGTGCCGCCAGCAGCAGGCCGGCAACAAGCGCGCCGAGAAGGGCGGGCCTGCCGGCAGGCTGCCAACGGCGCCGGCTGCCCGCCGCTGCCAGGCGCAAACCCGGCCTCGCTTGCTTCTGCTGACTTGCCAGTGGCCTCGCCTCTCCCTCACGCGTCATGCTTCTCTCCCTCATCACAGTCTCACGGCCAGCCTCACGGCCGGTTTCTCGCACAGTCTCACGGCCAAGCCCCACGACCCCTCTCTCGCTGGCGGTCTCACGCGCGGCCAGTCTCGCGGCAACCACGCGCGACAACTCTCGCGGCAACTTTCGCGGCCAACCTCGCAGCCAGTCTCCCAGCCCGTCGCCGCTCGCGGGCTTGCGCTGCCGCCGGCACAGCGCCGTGCGGTACACCGCCACCCCCAGCAGATGTGCGGTACACCCGCCACCCCCAATGCTAGTCCGCGACCGGGTTGTAGCACCGCGTCGGCGCCGCGACCAAGCCCACGCCTAAGCCGGCTGCCCGCGATGCTGCGTCATGCCCCGGCGCCGCGCGTGTCCGCTACCTTAGCGCTTGCGCGGGGTGCCATGCTCCGGCCTGCGGACGCTGGCGGCAGCGCGCGTCGATTTCGCCGCACGCCCGATGAGGACGTGCCGACCTCACCCCGCCTCCTCGTCAGGCGCAAGCGCCGCCCCGCCGCGCGCCCCCGTGCGTGGCAGGCAGAGCGTATCGCGCTTGATCTCATAGAGCATCAGTGCCGTGGCCACCGCGAGGTTGAGGCTGTCGAGTGTGCCAGCCATGGGGATCCTCACCCGCCGTGATGCGGCGGCGCTAAGCGCGGGCGTAAGGCCGGGACCCTCGCTGCCCATCAGCAGCAGCACGGGGCAATGGTAGGGTCGGGCGCGGAAGTCCTCGCTTGCGGCGAGTGCGGCGGCGACGACCTCCCCTGGCCAGCCGGCGCGCCAGGAGAGAAAGTGCTCCTGCGACAGCCGCAGCAGCGGAACGTTGAAGATCGAACCCATGCTTGCGCGCACCGCCTCGCGCCCGTAGGGGTCGACCGTGTTGCCGATTAGGATCGCGCCGCTCGCGCCGACGGCATCGAGTGTGCGAATGATGGTGCCGAGATTGCCCGGATCGCGCACGCCCTCGAGCGCGAGCCACAACGCCTCGCGCGGTACCGCAGCGGGGGGCTCGCGCATCCAGCGCTGCTCGAACACGCCGAGCACGGTCTGGGGATTATCCTTGGCGGCCACCTTGGCGAGCACCGCGGACGATACCTCCAGGCACTCGGCACCGGAAGCCTGCGCCCAGGCAAGCAGCGCCGTCGCGGCGGCGGTCTCGGCGCTGCCCGCCAGCATGAGAAGGCTCTTCACGCGCCAGCCGGCCTGCCGCGCCATCAGCAGCAACGATGCGCCTTCGGCAGCAAACAGGCCGGTCTCGCGCCGGACCTTGCGCATCTCGAGGGCGCGCACGGCCTTCACGGATGCATTCTGCAGGCTGGTAATGGCGCGCACCTTGCCGTGCCGCGGCTCAGGCGGAGGCATCGGCCATCCACCGCGCGTAGTGCGAGGTCGGCAGCAGCCGCCCGCCGGATTGTTCTTTGATCACGAGTTCGCCTGCCTCGAGCGCGCCGTGGCGCTCTTGCATGCATTCGGCGAGCAGCTCGCCAAAAGCCAGCGCCGAGGCGCGCACCGCGTAGGTCGTAAGCACTAGTCCTGCAGGTACCCCGGCCAGCAGGCGCGCGCAGTCGCGCAGCAGCGCCGGAAGGTGCTCGAAGATCTCCCACGTCTCCCCGGTCGGACCGCGCCCGAACTTCGGCGGGTCGATGAGGATCACGTGATAGGTCTTGCCGCGCCGCACTTCGCGCGCCGCAAACTTGCGCGCGTCCTCGAGGATCCAGCGGACCGGCGCCGCGCCGAGCCCCGAGGCCGCCTGGTTCTGCTTGGCCCATGCAATCGCCGTTTTCGAAGCGTCGACATGCGTCACCTCGGCACCCGCGGCGGCGGCGATCAGCGAGGCGGCGCCCGTGTAGGCGAACAGGTTGAGCACACGAAGCGCCTCACCCGCGTGCTGGCGCAACACGCGCTGCATCCACTGCCAATGCACGAGCTGCTCGGGAAATATGCCGACGTGCCGGATCGCCGTCAGGCGGCATAGCAGCGAGATACCCGCAACCTGCAGCGGCCAACTCGGCGGCAGAGGCGTGTCGGTCTGCCAGCGGCCGCCCTCCTCCTCGCCCTTTTCCCTGAAGCGCGCGTCGGCACGTCGCCACAGAACGGCATCGCCCGCCGGCCGCCACATCGCCTGCGGCTCCGGCCGGCCGGTGGTCACGCGCCCGAAGCGCTCGAGCTTTCGTCCCTCGCCGCTGTCGAGCAGCGCATAGTCGGCAAAGCCCGGCATCGCCAGCACGTTGAGGCGCACCGGCCGCTCGCGGTCGGACCGAAACGGCTGCGCAAGACCGGGCGCAGAAGCCACCAGAGGCTCTCTCGGCATGGGTGCAAGTCAGCGGTTCGCCGCGCCGACGGGGCGGCATCCCCACGCGGCCCGTCGCCCGCCGTGAGCGAACACCGCTGCGTCAGCCGCAGCGGCGCCTTCCCGGACACTTGGGCGCGCGCAGGCGCGCCAGGACGACACCAGCATTGTTCAGCGCTCCTCGTCGACGTCTTCGATCTGCAGCGCGCTGCCGCCGGTCATGCGTTGGGCGAGGGCCGACTCGATGAACGGGTCGATATTGCCGTCGAGCACCGCCTGGGGGTCGGAGCTCTGCGTGCCGGTGCGCAAGTCCTTGACCAGCTGATAGGGCTGCATGACGTAAGAGCGGATCTGATGCCCCCAACCGATCTCCGTCTTGGATGCGGCAAGCGCATTCGCCTTCTCCTCGCGCTTCTTCAGCTCGAGCTCGTACAAGCGCGACTTCAACATTGCCCAGGCGATCGCCCGGTTCTTGATTTGTGAGCGCTCCTGCTGGCTCGCCACCACGATCCCCGTCGGTAGGTGGGTGATGCGCACCGCCGAGTCGGTGGTGTTGACGTGCTGGCCGCCCGCGCCAGAGGCGCGGTAGGTGTCGATGCGGCAGTCGCTCTCCTTGATGTCGACCTCGATGTTGTCATCGACGACCGGGTAGACCCAGACGCTGGCAAAGGAGGTATGGCGCCGCGCGTTGCTGTCGTAGGGCGAGATGCGCACCAGGCGGTGCACACCCGATTCGGTCTTCAGCCAGCCGAAGGCGTTCTCACCCTTGATCACCAGCGTCGCCGACTTGATGCCCGCTTCCTCGCCGGCGCTCTGCTCGACCAGCGAAACCTTGTAGCGGTGCGCCTCGGCCCAGCGCATGTACATGCGCGTGAGCATTTCGGCCCAATCCTGGCTTTCGGTTCCACCCGCGCCGGCATGCACCTCGAGATAGGTATCGTTGGCGTCGGCCTCGCCGGCCAGCAGGGCCTCGATTTCCTGGCGCCGCGCCTCGTGCGCGAGCGCCTTCAAGTCCGCTTCCCCCTCGGCGGTCGAGGCCGCATCGCCCTCGGCCTCACCGAGCTCGATCAGCGTGGTTGCGTCTTCGAACGCGCGTTCCAGCTGCTTGAAGGCGGTGATCGCCCGCTCCAGCGCCTGGCGTTGGCGCATGACTTTCTGCGCGGACGGCGGATCGCTCCACAGACTGGGATCTTCCGCCCGGGCATTGAGCTCGGCTAGGCGCGCGGGCGCCGTATCGAGGTCAAAGATGCCTCCGCAGCAGTGCGAGCGAGTCGCGAACGGATTGCGCGGTCTTCTCGACTTCGGCGCGCATGCTCGTTCCTCCATGAGCCACAGCGGCACGAGCGACAGCGGCCGCGTTTGCGTCAGGCGCTAAACAATAGGCGCTAGATACAGGAAAGCAGGGGGGAAGGGTAGCGACAAGCGGGCGCGGGCGTTGGCGCCTGCCCCGGGAGTGTGGCGACTGGCGCCTTCTCCCATCTCCCCTCAATAGACCCCGCGCCCGGCGCTCAAGCCGCGCGGGGCATCCATTTGCTCACCGGTGAAGAACCCGCCGCTGTCGTTGGTAAAGCCGATCACAGAATAGGCGTCGTCCGGCTCCTCGTTTTGCTTGAACGCTTCCTCGACGGTATCGGGATCGCCGGCCTGAGCGCGCAAGCCCGTGCGTAAGCTAACACGAATTATTTTGATGCCGGGAGGCTGACGGAAAGGCACCGGCTTCTTATCGGCAAGCGCAAGCTTCAGGAAATTGGCGAAGATCGGCGCCGCCACGTGCCCCCCGGTCATACCCTTGCCCATCGGCCGCGGCGTGTCGTAGCCGACGAACACGCCAACCACGAGGTCGGGCGTGTAGCCGATGAACCAGGCATCCTTCTCCTCATTGGTGGTGCCGGTCTTCCCGGCAACCTCCACGTTGGGAAGAATCTTGCTGACGATGGTCCCGGTGCCGCGTCGCACCACGCCCTCCATCATCGAGGTCATCTGATAGGCGGTTTGCGGGTCGAGGATCTGGCGGCGGTCATCGACCAGCTCCGGCTCGGGCTGGCCCTCCCAACGCTCCGCCTTGCAGCCGGTGCATTCGCGCTTGTCGTGGCGCCAAATCGTGCGCCCCCAGCGATCCTGGATGCGATCGATCAAGGTGGCGTGGACCTGCTTGCCGCCGTTGGCGATCGCGGCATAGGCCGCGGTCATCCGCACCAGCGTCGTCTCGCCGGAACCGAGCGACATGGCGAGCACCGGCAGCAGGTCGTCGTAGGCGCCAAAGCGCCTGGCGTACTCGACGATCAGCGGCATGCCCATGTCCTGCGCCAGGCGCACGGTCATCTGGTTGCGCGACTTCTCGATGCCGACGCGCAAGGTCGCGGGACCGAACGAGGAGTCGCCGTCGTAGTTCTTGGGTGTCCATACCTCCTTGCCCGGGCCCTGGTCGATCTCGATCGGCGCGTCGAGCACGATGCTGGTCGGCTTGTAGCCGTTGTCGAGCGCCGCGGCATACACGAGCGGCTTGAAGGCCGAGCCCGGCTGGCGCTTGGCCTGCAGGGCGCGATCGAACTGGCTGGCCGCGAACGAGAAGCCCCCGACGACCGCGTGCACCCGCCCGGTATGCGGATCCATGGCGATCAGTCCGCCCCCGACCTCCGGCACCTGCATCAGCGACCACAGCCCGCTCGGCTTGGCCGGGTCCTTGGGTGCTACCCAGATGACGTCACCGGGGTTCAGCACGTCCGACACCGCCTTCGGCACGCCGCGCGCCGTGTGCGCCCATTTCAGCTCTTCAAAGGGTATTTCCACCGCCTCGCGATCGCCGACCAAGGTACCATCGCTCTGGCGCCCTGGACGCAAGCCGACGACCGCCTTCACCTTCTGCACCTGCAGCACGACGCCGAGGCGCCACGGCTGCAGGTCGCCCGGCACGTCAATGCCGCCGAGCGTTGCGCCCCAGTCGCCGGCGATGGCGATCTTCTGCACCGGCCCGCGCCAGCCCTTCTCGCGATCGAAGACGACAAGACCGTCGATCAGTGCCTTGCGCGCCATGCGCTGCAGGTTCGGGTCGAGGGTGGTGCGGACGGACAGCCCGCCGTTGATGCGCCCATCACCCGCCGACGTGCGGTCGGCGCGCCCGAGCAGACCGTCCTCCCCGAAGTTGGAGATCAGCGTGCGCCGCACCTCCTCGGCGAAATAGTCGGCGGCGTAGATCTGCGTGCCGAGCGGACGGATGTTAACGGTGAGCGGCTTGGCCTTGGCGGCCTTGGCTTCGGAAGGGGTGATATAGCCGACCTCGGTCATCTGGTCGATGATCCAGTCGCGCCGGATGGTCGCCTCGCGCTTGCGCCGGAACGGATGATAGTTGTTGGGTGCCTTGGGCAGCGCCGCGAGGTAGGCCGCTTCCTCGATGCTCAGCTCGCTCAGCTCCTTGTTGAAGTAGTTGAGCGCTGCGGCGGCGACGCCGTAGGAGCCCATGCCGAGGTAGATCTCGTTCAAATAGAGCTCGAGGATCTTGTCCTTGGAATAGGCGCGCTCGATGCGGATGGCGAGAATCGCCTCCTTCAGCTTGCGATCGAGCTTCTGCTCGCTCGAGAGCAGAAAATTCTTGGCGACCTGCTGCGTGATGGTAGAGGCCCCTTCGGGACGCCTCCTGCCGTAATTCTGCAGGTTGTTGAGCACCGCCCGCAGAATGCCCGCGAAATCGAGCCCGCCGTGTTCGTAAAAGCGCTTGTCCTCGGCGGACAGGAACGCCGCGATCACCAGCTTGGGAATGACGTTGATCGGCACGAAGATGCGCCGCTCACGCGCGAACTCGGCCATCAGGCTGCCGTCGTGGGCATGGATGCGCGTCATCACCGGCGGTTCGTACTTGGCAAGGCTCTCGTAGTCCGGCAGATCGCGGGACGCTTTCCACACCAGGAAACCGACGGCGCCCGCGGCAGCGAGGAACAGGACGACGGCGGAGGCGAAGGCAAACCCGAGAAGAGAGAGCAGCCAGCTGCGCCTGCGGCGGCGGCGCCTTTTGACCGGCTGGGGCGGGAGGATAGGCGCAGGTCGCATCAGGTCGCTGTCCCGGTTGCGTCGCGCCCGCGGCGAGAAGCTGGCCCGCGCGATTTGAGGATGCTCGCACCATAGCACGGATTGTGGCAGCAAATGGCCGGCTTTTGCGTGTTGTCCCTACCCCGCTTGCAGCGGAGAACGTCAGGGCACACGCGCCTCGCGGTTGGCGAAGAAGTCGTCGACGGCACTCGCAATAGCGCGCGCCACTTGGCGCTGCCATTCCGCCGAGGCGAGCAGCCGCGCATCCTCGGGATTGCTCATGTAGCCGAGCTCGATCAGGACGCAGGGTGCCTGAGGCTGCTTGAGGACCTTGAAGGCTGCCGAGCGCGCCGGGTCGCGGGCGAGCGCGATGGCGCGCTTCAGATGCGCCAGCAGGTGCTGGCGGACGTCGCGGGAGAAGTTCGCCGTTTCCCGGCGCATGAGGTCGTTGAGAATGCTCTTGACGTTGTCGCGTTCCCCGTCCGCGCTCGCCTCGACGCCGGCAAGCGTGTCGGCCGCGTTCTCCTTGTCGGCGAGGAGCTGCGCCTGCTGGCTCGACGCACGCTCGGAAAGCGTGTAGACGGTTGCCCCGCGCACGCTCTGCGCGAAATCGTGGCCGCCGAGGGTGTCCGCGTGAATGGAGATGAACAGGCTCGCGCCTGCCTCCTGCGAGATGGCGATGCGCCGGTCGAGGGAAACGAATACATCCGCAGCGCGGGTCATCTGCAGGGAATAGCGCCCCCGCATGGCCAGGGCGCTGCGCAGGTGGCGCGCCACGGCGAGGACGACGTCTTTTTCGATCACTCCGCCCGCCGCCGCGCCAGGATCGACCCCACCATGCCCGGCATCGATGACGATCACCGGCCGTTCCTCCCCGCGCGGGCCGGGTATCGGCACATCACCGCTGTGCGGCGGCGCCTCCCGCGGTCGCGCCGGCGGCGGGGGTAGCATGGCAAGGAAGCTTGCCCGGTCAACTGGGACGAGGTCGAGGGTCAGGCGCGCAAGGCCGCTGCCCTGGTGCTGCTCCACCTTCGCCGCCGCGACGCGCACCGGCCCGCTGGTGTCGATGACGATGCGCGACTTGCCCGGAGCGAACAGGCCGTACCGGTAGGCCTCGATGACCCCGCGTCCCTGCCGCCCCGCCTCCGCCGGCAAGTGGAACGCGACGTCGGCCAAATCGACGATCACGCGGTAGGGGTCGGCCAGCGTGAATATCTGGTAGTGCACGGGGCTCGAAAACGTCACCGCAAAGCGCGTGGCGCGGGTATCGCCACTGATCTCGGCACGGCTGGCGACGGTCCGCTCGGCGACCTCGGGGGTCACCGGGGTCCAGGACGACGTCGGGGATTTCTGCGGCGCAGCACCGCGCGCCCGGCTGGCGTCGGGGATCGGCTGACTGACGGTCTGCGCGGGGGCGGCGCGGGGAGCGAGCACGAACAGCACGGCGAAGACGCCGGCCAACAACGTGCTGGCTTGCGCTCGTGACATACGCGGAACGCGCCTCCCCCTCCGGGCGTGCAGAGGATCCCCAAGCCGCCCTTTAATCTCTTGTTTGCCGAATCGCACGCCAATAGCAAGTGGCGACGTAGGTACATTCCGCCGGAGCAAAACATTCTTGCCACAGGGGGGGATGAGGCTCTAGAAGAAAACCACCGCCTACCGCCGTGACGATGCCTCCAGCGGCGCTCGCCGGGGCGTGCCCGCGGAGGCGGGGTCCTGTGCGCGCCGCCGCAATTGGCCGCGTGCACGGGTCGCCTGTACTGGCTGTACTGGTCGCCTGCACCGGGCAATCCGGTGCGCGCCGGCTGCCGATGCGACGGTCCGCCGCGAGCCCAGCGCGGTGCCGCCATGCTGTTGGCTTGGGTTCCCGATGTATGCCGCGGGACCGAGTTGCAGCGGGCGCGGAACGAAGATGCGGGAGCGAGCTCACGGAGGGGCTCACGACGACTCATTTTGGGCGACTCATTTTGCTTGCCGATCGCGCCCCGCAAGGGGGAGCGTGAAGCAAGCGGCCCGTGCGCAACGGCGTTAGGTGCGGCTGGGCGGGAAGGCTTCGCGGGACGCGGCCACTGCCCGCGCGAG
>JBPYEF010000021.1:0-4523 GCA_051985875.1 Hyphomicrobiaceae bacterium | reverse complement strand
CTCACTGTACTGCTTGGTGTCGACCGGGGCGCCGTTATAGGACTGCTCGAACCCGACGAGCGGCACCGGGAAAGCGATGGCTTGGCCGTTGACATTGATGGCAAGCACGACGAGTCCCGCGCCCGTCTTCAATTCCGAGAGTAGCTCGGGGGTTGCCTCTGTCTCCGCCGTACAGCCGGCCGGGTGGCAGAGGGTATAGGCAAGCGAGATTGTCTTGAGCTTGGTTTCGTCGACCTTCTCGTGGTTCTGCACCTTTTCCCAGGCATCCTTAGGGTAGACGGCGGCCCGCATTCCCGGCTGCAGCAGCATGCCGAGTGGCACCATCACCATGAAGGCCTGCTTGTCCTGGCCTTCCACCTGCCGCACCGCCGCGGAAACCAGCACCATCCCGGTATTGCCATCCAAGCGCTCGTGGTGGGTGAGGCAAATATTGACGTCCTTTTTTTCTTCCTTGCCGTCCTTATCCCGCTTCAGGGAGGCCGCCTTCTCACAGAGCTTGACCCACGCGCTCTGGGGGGGATTCGCGGCCGCGGCCGGTGGCGCCTTTGCGGCCGGGGGCGCCTTGGGCTGCTGGGCCATTGCTGCGCCAGCCCCCGCGATCAGAGGCAGGCAGATGGCGCTGGCTAGCGTCGCAGCCCCGAGAATGCAGTGCGCCCGCGCGCCGCTGCGAACATGCACCTTGTGGAACGCAAATGGTGAATATGCCATCGTGCCATTGATCCCCTTACCCGGCCACCCCGGGGCGTGCCGGAGTCGGCGTAATGCCCCATGCGACGGTGCGCGCTCGCGGTGACTAATGGCCCGATTGCGGCAATCGCGTGACGGGTTGCGCGAAGCTGAGGAACATGTTTCCTCTAGCCGCGTCGACGTTGCCCCGAGGCCACCGCCGAACCGGGGGCCGCGCGCATGGATCGGCTGGGCCGACGCGCGCAGATTGGGGCAATGGGCCCTTTCGGCAGCGGCCGCCGACCAGGGCCGCCGCAGCTGGGTAGGCCCTACCTGGCAAATGCACTACCTGGCACATGCACTCGGGAGGTTGTTGCCGCGCGAAATGCCACACTCGAGGAAGACTCTTGCACTGAAGTTTCTGGTGCTGCTGCTTGTCTGCCCCCTCCTTGGCGGGTCGGGGAGCGCGCGAGCGCTCGAAGGCATCGCCATGTATGGGGAGCCGAAGCACCCCCCCGGATTTGCGTACTTCCCCTATGTCAATCCGCAAGCGCCGAAGGGAGGTCGTCTCGTACTCGGGGAACTTGGCACCTTCGACAATCTCAATCCCTTCACGATCAAGGGCGTGAGCCCTGGCGGCCTGCGCGACTATGTCTACCAGAGTCTGTTGGCGCGCAGCGGCGATGAGCCGTTCTCGCTCTACGGTCTGATCGCCGAGAGCGTTGACATGCCCGCAGACCGCAGCGCGATAACCTTCCATTTGCGCAAGGAAGCTCACTTCTCCGACGGAGTGGCGATCACGCCCGAGGATGTGCTCTTCAGCTACGAGGTGCTGCGCGACGCGGGTTGGCCGTATCACCGCGCCCACTACGCCAAGGTTGCCAAGGCCGAGAAGCTCGACGCGACGAGCGTGCGCTTCACCTTCACCTCCGCTGGCGACCGCGAGATGCCGCTGATCATCGGCCTGATGCCGATCCTGCCGCGCCACCGGCTCGACAAGGAAACGTTCGAGCGCACCACGCTCGAGGTGCCGATCGGCAGCGGACCTTACGTCGTCTCTAACGTCGACCCCGGCCACTCGCTGACCTTTCGCCTAGACCCCAAGTGGTGGGCCAAAGACCTCCCGGTGACCCGCGGCCTCTACAATTTCACGGAGGTCCGCATCGAGTATTTTCGCGATGCGTCCGCCCTGTTTGAGGCGTTCAAGGCAGGTGAGATCGACGCGCGGCCCGAGGACGACCCCGCCCTCTGGATGGAGGGCTACGATATCGCCGCCACCGCCGAGGGGCGCCTGATCAAGGGCGAGTTCGACACCGGCACGCCTGCGGGCATGTCGGCGCTGGCATTCAATACGCGCCGGCCAATCTTTGCAGATCAGCGCGTGCGCCGCGCCTTCGTTCTGTTGTTCGATGCCGAATGGATCAACCGCAGCCTGTACAATGGCGCCTATCGGCGCACCCAGAGCTATTTCGAGCGTTCCTACCTCTCCGCCTACGGCCGACCCGCCGACGCACGTGAGCGCGCTTTGCTGGCACCCTTTGCCGGACTCCTCAAGCCGGAGGCGGTCGCTGGCACGCTGCGCATGCCCGAGGCCACCGGAAACGGGGACAACCGCGCGAATATGCAGGCAGCCTACAAGCTGCTGACCGAGGCCGGCTACGTTACGCGCGATGGCAAGCTGGTTAAGGACGGCGTCCCGCTGCAGTTCGAATTCTTGGCCCTAACACGCCAGCAGGAGCGGCTGATGCTGAGCTATGCCGAAACGCTGCGCCGGCTCGGCATCGGCGTGGCGGTCCGCCGAGTGGATTCGGCCCAGTATTGGTCACGCCTCAAGAATTTCGACTTTGACATGATCGAATGGACCTGGGGCACTTCGCTATCGCCGGGAAACGAGCAGCTCAACCGCTGGAGCAGCCAAGCGGCCGACATCGAAGGATCCCTCAACTATCCGGGCGTGCGCAGCCCGGCGGTCGATGCCATGCTCGCGGCGCTGTTGCAGGCGGAGAGCGCCGACGACTTTACCGCAGCGGCACGCGCGCTCGATCGCATACTCATGTCCGGCGACTACGTGATCCCGCTGTTTTACTTGCCGAAGGCGTGGCTCGCCTATTGGAGCCATCTGCACCACCCCGCTGCCACTCCTATCGGGGGTTACGACCTTGACAGCTGGTGGTTCGAGCCTGCCAACCAGCAACCGAGGACATGAGCGCGAGTCGCCGAGCCATCGCTCTCCGACTCCACGGGCGTCATGGGCAAAGAAAAGCAAAGGCTCGCTCCCGAGCAGACCGGCGAGATCGCGGCCCTCGTGGAGCGCATGCGCGCCGGCGAGCGGCGAGCGCTTGCGCGGGTGGTGACGGAACTGGAGCGCTTCTCCCCAGCGGCGCCACGACTGATCAAGGCGCTCGCGCCGTATTTCGGCACCGCGCTGGTGGTCGGCTTCACCGGCCCGCCAGGAGCCGGCAAATCGACGCTGGTCAACGCCTACACCACCGAAGCGCGCCGCTTGGGACTTAGCGTCGGGATTATTGCCGTCGATCCCTCGAGCCCGGTGTCCGGCGGGGCGATCCTCGGTGATCGCATCCGCATGACCGCAACGCTCGAGGATGACGGCGTGTTCATGCGTTCGCTTGCTAGCCGCGGTCATGTCGGCGGTTTGTGCCCGGCGGCGGTGCGCGTGATCGACGCACTCGACGCCGCCGGCAAGGCAGTGATCCTGATCGAGACCGTCGGCGCCGGGCAAAGCGAAATCGACGTCGCCGAGGTCGCCGACGTGCGCATCCTCATCACCGCGCCGGGGCTCGGCGACGACATCCAGGCGATGAAGGCGGGGCTGATTGAGATCGTCGATATCGTCGTGGTCAACAAGGCCGACTGTGCGGGCGCCGATCGCACTGCCCAGCAGCTGCAGAGCGCGCTCTCGTTGCGCGTCTACAATCGACGAAGCGTGCCGGTTCTGAAGACCACGGCGTCGACCGGCGAGGGGGTCGCCGCGCTGGCCTCCGCAGTAGCCGCGATTGCCGCCGATCGCGCCAGCGAGAGTGCCCAAGCCCGCCGCCGGCGCCGCGCCCGTTACCTGATAGCCCGCGCCGCCGCGGAGCGGCTGGCACGGCAGGTCAAGGAGACGAGCGGGGGCGCTCTCGATGCGTTGGCCGACGCCGTACTGGCGGGGGCCGTGTCCGCCGAAGAGGCCGCCGCTCGCCTGCTCATGCCGCAATCGGGCCCGGGCGCCAAGCGCTCGCGTTAAGCGCTCTGCTGTGCGTGCAGCCGCCCGCGCTTGGCAAACAGCTTGTTGAGGGCAGAGACGTACGCCTTAGCGCTCGCGACCAACGTGTCAGGGTCGGCTGCACGCGCCGTCACCTGCTTGCCGTCCTCGTCCTCGAGCCGTACCGAGACTTCGGCCTGGGCATCCGTACCCTCGGTCACCGCGTGCACTTGGTACAGCGCCAGCTTGGCCTTGTGCGGCACGAGCTTGTGGATCGCGTTGAAGGTTGCGTCTACCGGCCCATTCCCGGTGGTTTGCACCGTCTGATTTGCACCCTCGCCGAAGTCGAGTGTCAATGTCGCGGACTGCGGACCCATGGTGCCGGCGATCACCGTCAACGCCACTACCTTCATGCGATCCTGCTGCGTCGCGATCTCCTCGTCGACGAGCGCCTCGATATCTTCGTCGTAGACGTGCTTCTTACGATCGGCCAGCGCCTTGAACCGGTTGAAGGCGTCCTCCAACGCATTTTCGCCGAGCTCGTATCCCAGCTCCTTCAGCTTCACGCGGAAGGCGTTGCGCCCGGAGTGCTTGCCCATCACCAGCGATGTCTTCAACACGCCGACCGACTCCGGCGTCATGATCTCGTAGGTCT
>JBPYEF010000020.1:0-4464 GCA_051985875.1 Hyphomicrobiaceae bacterium | reverse complement strand
TCATCGGCATTGTCGGCGCGCAGGCGTAAACGATACTCCGCACGCGAGGTGAACATCCGGTAGGGCTCGGAGACGCCGCGCGTCACCAGATCGTCGATCAGCACCCCGAGGTAGGCATCGGCGCGGGAGAGGACGAATTGGCGCGCTCCGCCGGCGGCCCTGAGCGCGGCATTGATGCCCGCCGCCACGCCCTGGGCGGCGGCTTCCTCATAACCGGTCGTGCCGTTGATCTGGCCGGCCAGGAACAGGCCGGCCAGGCGCTTGACCTCGAGTGTCGGCAGCAGCTCGCGGGGATCGACGTAGTCGTACTCGATGGCATAGCCAAAACGCCGAATCGCCACGCGCTCTAGGCCAGGGATGGTGCGCAAGAAGGCCGTCTGCACGTCGGCGGGCAGCGACGTGGAGGCTCCATTGGGGTACACGGTGTCGTCGTCGAGCCCCTCGGGCTCGAGAAAGATCTGGTGTCCAGCGCGGGAGGGAAAGCGCACCACCTTGTCCTCGATGGACGGACAGTAGCGCGGCCCGACGCTGGCGATCTGCCCGGAATACATCGGAGAGCGTTCGAGGTTGGCGGCGATGATCGCGTGCGTGGCCTCGGTGGTTGCGGTAATGCCGCAGTGGATCTGGGGCGTGGTGATCCGCTGCGTCAGGAACGAGAAGGGCACGGGCGGGTCGTCGCCCCTTTGCACGGCAAGGCGACTCCAATCGATCGTGCCGCCGTCGAGGCGTGCCGGCGTGCCGGTCTTCAGCCGCCCGAGCCGCAGCGCGAGCCGCGACAGGCAGGCGGAAAGAGCGTCCGCGGGAGGATCGCCGTGCCGTCCCGCGCACATCGTCTGATCGCCGCGATGGATGACCCCGCGCAGGAACGTGCCGGTCGTCAGCACGACAGCGCCGGCGCGCAGCAGGCTTCCGTGTTCGACGCGAATTCCCGTGATCGCACCCGCGCGCAGGAGGAGCTCCGTGACGCTTCCCTCGATGACCTCGAGATTGCGGGTCGCGCGAATCGCGCGCTGCATGGCCTGCCGGTAGAGCATGCGGTCGGCCTGGGCCCGCGGGCCCTGCACGGCCGGCCCCTTGGAGCGGTTGAGAACCCGGAATTGGATGCCGGCGGCATCTGCCACGCGTCCCATCAGACCGTCGAGTGCATCGATCTCACGCACCAGATGGCCCTTGCCCAAACCGCCGATGGCCGGATTGCAGGACATCTCGCCGATGCTGGCGAAGCGATGCGTGACGAGGGCGGTGCGCGCACCCATACGCGCCGCGGCGGCCGCTGCCTCGCAACCGGCGTGGCCGCCGCCGACCACGATCACGTCATAGGCATCGGCACGCGTGTCGCTCATCGCCTGACGCCGCCAGAGAAGGCCGGCACCCCAAGGTTCGGTTTGGCGCGCAACCTAGCCGAAGCGATCGCAGGGTGTAAGGGGCTCCCCCTCGCCCGTTGTGGGCGTTGCAGGCTCCCTGGCAGGATCCGCTCTCCGCGCCATTGCCCAGGCCACCCCCGGCCGCGGCTGTTTCACGTGAAACACACCCGACTCGAAATCGACGCGGCAAGCCGCGCGTTGCACCGTGAGGATCCTCGCTACGGCCAGTGCCACACGCGTCCCCGCGGTCCTCACTTGCCAATGCAGAAGCGGCCAAAAATCGCACCGAGCACCTCCTCGGCATCGACCGCTCCGACGAGGCGGCCAAGGGCCTGGGCAGCGCGGCGCAGGTCTTCGGCGCGCAACTCGACCTCGGCCATCGGCGCCCCCAGGAACGCTGCGAGGGCCGCGTGGCAATCTTCCAGGTGCGAGCGATGGCGAGCTTGGGTCAGAACCGGCGCCTCGCCATCGCCCATGCGTTCCCGCGCAAGCAGGGCGATGCGCTGCGTGAGTCGCTCCAGGCCAAGCCCGTGCACCGCTGAGATGGCAACCGCCGCTTCGGGCAGGGGGTGCGCATCCCCTGATGGGCGCAGGTCGCACTTGTTGGCGACCCAGACAATGCGCTCGGTAGGGATCGCGGCTGGTGGCGCGGCATTGGTCGGCGAACTGGCATCGCTGAGCCACAGCACCAGGTCCGCGTCGCGAGCGCGCCCGACCGTTCGCCGGATGCCCTCGCGTTCGACGGCACCCTCCGCCTGACGAATGCCCGCCGTGTCGCTGACGACGATCGGCAACCCCTGCAGATCGAGGCGAACCTCGATCACATCGCGGGTCGTCCCCGCCTCTGCCGAGACTATCGCCACCTCCCGGCGCGCCAGCGCGTTGAGAAGGCTCGACTTGCCAACGTTGGGCGGTCCGGCAAGCACGACCTGAAAGCCGTCGCGGATCAGTTCACCCCGGTGCCCATCGGCAAGGTGTGCGTCGATTTCCTGCAGCAGCGCCTGCGCCACGTTGCTCGCAGTCGCGGCCGTTGTCACGGCGATATCGGCCTCATCGGAGAAGTCGATCGCCGCCTCGATCAGGGCCATGGCCTCGAGCAGACGCTGACGCCAGAGCGTGTACTGCCTGGCAAGTTGTCCTCCGCTCTGGCGCAAGGCCTGGCGCCGCTGCGCCGCGGTTTCCGCATCGATCAGGTCGGCCAGACCCTCTGCCGCGGTGAGATCGATCTTGCCGTTCTCGAACGCGCGCCGCGCGAATTCTCCGGGCTCGGCCATCCGGCAACCGGCGATCTGCCCGACGGCCTGAAGCACGTCGGCGATCACCGCGCGGCCGCCATGCACGTGCAGCTCGGCCATATCCTCCCCGGTTTCGCTTTTGGGACCGGGAAACCACAGCACCAGCCCCGCATCGAGGGGCTCGCCGCTCGCCGGGCTGAGGATCTGCCGCAGGGCTGCGAAGCGCGGGCGTGGCGCGGGAGGCGCCATGCGCTCGAGCACCGTTCGTGCCGACGCGCCGGATATGCGGATCACGGCAACCCCGGCGCGACCACGGCCGCTCGAGAGGGCAAAAATGGTCGCGGCTTCGGCCATGCGCGATAATACTATGAATCTGCCAACACCGCGCTCCCGCCCGCCCTGGGCGCGTGATCAACGCTGCCGTCCGGAGATCGAAGCCTGAGGCGTTCGCCTGTCACCAGCCACGCTGCGGCTCTGGTACTTCTGGCACGCGTTCTGGCACGCGTTCTGGCCACGCGTTCTGGCCACGCGTTTTTGGCCACGCGATATGGCACACGCCGGAGCGCGTCCGCGCGGCTCGCGGCGAGGTTTTGGCTGCGCGGTGGCCGGCCCAGACGCGAACCGGGGGCGTGGGATCTTCGCGCCGGCTCGGGTGTTGGGCGATAGTGTTTTGAATGATCGAATTCCCAGGAGGCGAACATGACGAACGCCAAGGAGAACCGCCTCGCCCAGCAGACGAGCCCCTACCTGCTGCAGCACCGCGCCAACCCCGTCGATTGGTGGCCATGGGGACCGGATGCGCTCGCGCACGCCAAGGAAACGGGCAAGCCCATTTTGCTGTCGGTAGGCTACGCGGCCTGCCACTGGTGCCACGTCATGGCCCACGAGAGCTTCGAGAATGCGGACACCGCGGCGCTGATGAACGCCCTGTTCGTCAACATCAAGGTCGATCGCGAGGAACGCCCGGACATCGATGCCATCTACATGCGCGCGCTGCACAACCTTGGAGAGTCCGGCGGCTGGCCGCTGACCATGTTCCTCGACAGCGCAGCGAGGCCGTTCTGGGGCGGTACCTATTTTCCCCCGCAGCCGCGCTTCGGGCGTCCCGCCTTCTCGCACGTCCTGCGCGAGGTCGCGCGCATCTATCGCGACGAGCCGGACAAGGTGCGCCACAACGCCGAACTGCTGATGCAGTCCTTGCAGACGCGCGATCCACCGCAAACCGATGACGCGGTCAGCGACGCATGGCTCGCCGACATCACCGCGCGCATGGTCAGCGCCGTCGATGCGCGCCACGGCGGGCTGTCCGGCGCGCCAAAGTTCCCGCAGTGGAATTTTTTCTGGCTGCTCTGGCGCGGCGCCCTGCGCTTTGGCGATGCGTCCGCCCACACTGCGGTCGACACCACCCTAATGCACATCTGTCAGGGCGGTATCTACGATCATCTCGGCGGCGGCTTCGCCCGCTATGCGGTCGACGAGCGTTGGCTCGTGCCCCACTTCGAGAAAATGCTCTACGACAATGCACTGCTCCTCGATCTCATGTGCGAGCTCTACCGTGAGACCGGCAGCACACTCTATGCGCAGCGCATCGAGGAGACGGTGGGCTGGCTGCTGCGGGAAATGGTGGCCGAGGGCGGCGGCTTTGCAGCCTCGCTCGACGCGGATTCCGAGGGCGAGGAGGGCAAGTTCTACGTGTGGAGTGCCGCGGAGGTGCGCGAGGTTCTCGGCACCGATGATGCGGCGGCATTTTGCGAGGCCTACGACGTGACGGATGAGGGCAATTGGGAGGGGCACAACATCCTCAACCGCCTGAAGAACCCACTGCGCGAGCCACAGGAGGAGAAGACGCTTCACCGCATGCGCCA
>JBPYEF010000019.1:0-8629 GCA_051985875.1 Hyphomicrobiaceae bacterium | reverse complement strand
TCGCCAGCGTAACCGCCTCGGGATAGCTCGGTGCCAGCAGCGAGCCTGCGCCCTCCTCGATGCGCACCCGACAGGTCGAGCAGCGGGCGCGGCCACCGCAGACGGCCGCATGCGGGATGCCGTACATGCGGCTGATCTCGAGCAGCGTCGGTCCCGCGGGGATGCGCACCACCGGCCCGCCCGTATAGGTGATCTGCATCTTCGGTCGCCTGCTCAACAGGTAGTAGCGCCAGCCCATCGCCGATGCGATCAGCACGAGGATGCCGGCAAAGCCCAGGCGCACCGCCAGCCGATACTGGGCCATGAGCGCCGCGTCGCTGGCATTCGGCCAGTTGGTGAGCTCCTTGACGCGCGCCAGCGTCTGCGGATCGGCGATCGACAGGGCAACCCAGCGCCCCGAAACCATGAAGCCGGCGATCGCCGCCAGGGGCACCGCGATCGCCAGAAATAGCAGTACCGGCTGCATCGCGCGGTAAGGCGTGTAAAGGCGCAGCCAGTAGTGGATGCCGATCGAGGCGTGGGTCCAGACAATCAGCAGGAACGTGCTCTGATAGAGGCCGCTCTCCGGCCACAGCCGAGCCAGCTCGTAGAGGTAGTTGTCCTCGACCCCGAACACGACGCGGGCGATGCGTGTGTTGATAATGTGCGGGAACAGAAAGAAGGGGATCAACAGGCCAAGCGCGATCTGAAACGATTCCCAGGGGGGCAGCCGCAGCGTCGACCGGTTGGCGAGTTTCGCCAGCGCCAGTCCCAGGTGCGTGGCCAGTGCCAGCAGCAGCACAAAGGTGCCTGGCAGGGAGCGGGTGACGAACCACCGCCACTGCTGCACCTCGTGCATGGCATCGAGCGACACGAGGCCGATGGCGGTATTGAGGAAGTGCGTGCCGGCAAAGGCGAACAGGATCAGGCCCGAGGTGATCCTCAATCGCTGCGCGACGTCCCCCCGGAGTAAAATGTGCATGTGCACTTGCCCTCGGCCCCGGCGCACCATACGGGCTGCCGCCGACCTTGAGAATACCCAGCTCCGCTCGCGCTTGCCGGCGCGCGCGGAGTTGGCGCGGGGGAGATGTGCAGGCAACGTCGGGCACGGACCGCTTTGCCGCGGCGCATAGCAGACCTGCCCGATCGCCGGGTTCGCCGGCGATGATGAGCTAGCTTATAATCCGCACATGCGGCCCTCGTCCGGCAATAGACGCGAAATCATGTTCCAGCTTCTGGACGTGGCGCGCGCGACGCGCACCTTCATCGATCAGCGCGCGCGCGAGCACGCCATGACGCGGGCGCAGTGGGGCGTGCTGGTCCGGCTCGAGCGGCAGGAGGGAATGACGCAGGCGGAGATGGCCGAGCAGATGGAGCTGCAGCCGATCTCGCTGGTGCGTCTGATCGACCGGCTGTGCCAACAGGATTTGGTCGAGCGTCGCCCGCATCCGAGCGACCGGCGCGCCAACCGGCTGTACCTGACGCAGAAGGGACGTACGGTGCTGGCGCGCATGACGCCGCTGGGCGACACGATCGTCTCCGAGGTGTTCGATTCGGTTGCCGAAAGCGAGATGGCGGCGCTGCTGGAGAGCCTGCTGCGCATCAAGGAGAACATCCGCGATGCCGGGCTGCGGCGCAACGGCCTCGACCGCGCCAGGGTCGTTCGCCATGTTCGCTAGCCAGCTCGTGCGCCGCCAGAGGCTCCGGACGCGGCTGCTCGGCGCCCTGTCGCTGCGCGCGGTGCTGATCGGCGTCATCCCCACGCTGCTCGCCGTGGTGGCATTGGCGCTTTACCTCTTCAGCGGGCGTTACATCGGCACGGACAACGCCTTCATTGGTGCACAGAAGGTCCTGATCACGCCCGAAGTTTCCGGCAAGGTGGTCAGCATCGCGGTGATCGAGGGCCAGGCGCTGCGGCGCGGGGACGAGCTGTTGGCGATCGACCCTGCACCGTATCGCTTCGCGGCACAGGAGGCGGAAGCGCGCCTGGTGCGCATCGGCAGCGAGTTCGCCAACCTCAAGAGCACGATGGTCAGCCTCGGCCGGCAGATCGAGCTGGCGCAGCAGGGCGTCGTCGCCAGTCGGTCGGATTACGATCGCAAAGCCTCCCTGCTGCGCGAGCGCTACAGCGCACCCGCCGACCTCGACAGGGCGAACGTGGTGCTGATGGCCGCGCAGGCGCAACTCGAGCGGCTGCTGCAGCAGCAGGAGGCGGTGCGCAACCAGCTGCTCGGGGACGCGGCGCTCCCGCTCGAGCGATATCCCCCGCACGTCGAGGCGCTGGTTGCGGTTGAGCGCGCCCGGCGCGATTTGGTCAATACGGTCCTGCGCGCGCCGCTCGACGGCATTGCCACGCAGGTGACCAGCATCCAGATGGGGCGCTACCTGATGGCGGGGACGCCGGTGTTCAGCGTCGTCGGTACCGAGGCGATTTGGGTCGATGCCAATCCCAAGGAAACCGACATGACCTACGTGCGCCCGGGCCAACCCGTCAGCATCACGGTCGACGCGTTTCCGGCCCGGCGCTGGACCGGGACGGTCGCGGCCATTAGCCCGGGCACCGGCGCGCAGTTCACCATCCTGCCGCCGCAGAATGCCGCCGGCAACTGGATCAAGATCGTGCAGCGGGTTCCCGTCAGGGTGGAGTTTTCCTCGGGCCAGGATCTGCGCCGGCTACGCGCGGGAATGAGCGCCTACATCGAGATCGACACCGGCAGGGTCGGCGTCCTTGCCTCCCTATTCGGGTCGACCGCGGTCGCCGAGGGCCAGGACGAATGATGCTCGATCGCCGCGAGCGGCTCGACCGCGGTCTGAGTCCCTTCCTGCGGCGCGCCTTGGTCACGGTGTGCGTGATGATGGCGACCATCATGCAGGCGCTGGACATGACGATTGGCAACGTGGCACTGCCCTAGATGCAGGTCAGCCTGTCGGCGACCATCGATCAGGTGAGCTGGGTGCTGACCTCCTACGTGGTGGCCGCGGCGATCATGACGGCGCCGGTCGGCTGGCTGGCGTCCCGGTATGGCGCGCGCCGGCTGCTCATGACCTGTGCGGCGGGTTTCACCGCCGCCTCCATGCTGTGCGGCATCGCCCAGGGCATTGAGGATATGGTGCTGTTCCGGCTGCTGCAGGGGATGTTCGGGGCGGCGCTGGTACCGCTCTCCCAGTCCGTGATGATGTCGATCTACCCGGTCGAGCGTCGTGGCGCAGCCATGACGCTGTGGGGCATGGGCGTCATGATCGGGCCGATCATGGGTCCGGCGCTCGGCGGCTGGCTGACCGACCACTATACCTGGCGCTGGGTATTCTACATCAACCTGCCCTTCGGCATCGCGACCGTGCTGGGCCTGTGGGCCTTCATGCGCGAAACCGAGGAGAGGCGAACGACACCCTTTGACTGGTTCGGGTTCGCCACTCTCAGCATAGCCATCGGCGCGCTGCAGCTGATGCTCGACCGCGGCGAACAGCTCGGCTGGTTCGATTCGCAGGAGATCGTCACCGAGGGGTTGGTGTCGCTCGCCGCCTTTTATTTCTTCCTGGCACATTCGCTCACCACGTCGCGCCCGTTCATCTCGATCGAGATATTCCGCAACCGTAACTTCGTGATCGGCCTTTGCTTCATGTTCCTGTGCGGCGTGCTGTTGCTCGGTACTGCCGCCCTGATGGCGCCGTTTCTGCAGAATCTCGCGGGCTATCCCGTGTTCGACGCGGGCATGCTGCTCGGCATGCGCGGGGTCGGCACCATGGTGGCGATGATGCTGGTCGGGCGGCTGGTCGCGCGCAGCGACTTGCGCCTGCTGATCGGCGCCGGGCTTGCCGCGTGCGTGCTGTCGCTCTACCAGTCGATGGACTTTTCGCTGGACACGACGCCCCGGACCATCGCCTGGGTCGGCGCCTTGCAGGGTGCGGGTCTCGGCCTCCTGTTCGTCCCGCTCAACACCATGGCCTTCGCCACGCTGCCGGCGGCATCGCGCACCGAGGGCACGGCAATGTGGACGCTCATTCGCAACATGGGAAGCTCGATCGGCGTTTCGGTCGTGATCGCCAATCTCAGCAACAAGACGATCCTGATGCACGCCCGCCTGATGGAGGCGATAACGCCCTTCAATCAGGCGCTCAGCGATCCCGCCGCCGCGCTGCTCAATCCGTCGACCGAGACCGGTCGGGCATTGCTCGACGACCTGGTCACCCAGCAGGCCGGCATCATCGCCTATGCCAACGACTTCAAGCTGCTGATGATCTTGACGATCATCGCCTTTCCGCTGCTGCTGCTGATCCGCCCCTACGCCCTCAGGCCCGCGCGCTAGTTCGCGCTTGCGTCCTAACCCTCAACACCCTCAATAGCCCTCAATAGCCCTCAATAGCCATGGGCGCGATCGACCAGGTTGAGCAGCGCCTCTCCGTTTTCCTCGCGGCGCATCTGCTGCAGCGTGTATCGGGCGATTACCGCGGGCGTGCTTTCGGCGGCGATGTGCGGTGTGATGACGACGCGCGGGTGTGACCAAAGCGGGCTCGAATGCGGCAGCGGCTCGGACTCGAACACGTCGAGCGAAGCGGCGTACAGCTCGCCCGCGTCGAGGCAGGCGAGGATGTCGGCATCGTGCTGCAGCCCGCCGCGGCCGGCGTTGATCAGCACCGGTCCGGGCAGCCGACCGCTGCGGCGGCCTTGCGACAGCTTGCGGATCAGCGCCCGGTCGAGGATGCCGCGGGTTTCGGGGGTCAGAGGCAGCAGCACGACCAGCATGTCGGTGGCGGCGAGGAAGTCGTCGAGCCCGGCTCGACCGGCATAACAGGTCATCCCGGCGAGGGATTTTGCCGCCCGGCTGAAACCGGCGAGGCGGTAGCCGAACGGTTTCAGCGCGTTGCTGCACGCGCTGCCGAGCACCCCGAGGCCCATGATGCCGATGCTGAGTTCGTGGGCGGCCGGCTCGGGCAGATACTTCCAGATCTTCTGCGTCTGCAGCGTGCGGAATTCGCTCATGCGGCGATGGTGATACAGCACGTTGAGCGCGACGTATTCCACCATGCGCTGGGTCAGGTCGGAATCGACGTAGCGTACGATGGGAACGTGCGGCAGCTCGGCGTCGCGAAGCAGGTGATCGACGCCGGCGCCGATGGAGATGATCAGCCTGAGGTTTGGGAGCGTCTTCAGCAGGCCCGGCGGCGGATGCCAGGCGAGTGCGTAGCGGATATCGGCGCGCTCGCCGATCTCGGGGGCCACGCGCACCTCGAGCGTCGGGTCCAGCGCCCTGATGCTCATGGCGAACTGGTCGGCGCGCGAGGAGCTGGCGATCAGCAGCGTCATGGCACTGGCCCCGGCGCGACCCCCGACCCTTTGCGCCCGCTCACGTGGCGAGGGCCCGATCGACGACGGTGAGGTTGAAGGCCGCGGCCAACAGCGCCTTGGTGTAGGCTGCCTGCGGAGCGCAGAACAGCTCCTCCGCCGGCCCCTCCTCGACCACCTTGCCGTTCTTCAGCACGATCACATAGTTGGACAGCGCCCGCACCACCTTCAGGTCGTGGCTGATGAATAGGTAGGCGAGATCGTGCCGCCGCTGCAGATCGCGCAGCAGATCGACGATCTGCGCCTGCACCGACATGTCGAGTGCGCTGGTGGGCTCATCGAGCAGCACGAACTTCGGCTCCAGTACCATGGCCCTGGCGATGGCGATGCGCTGGCGTTGGCCGCCGGAGAACTCGTGCGCATAGCGGTCTTGCGCGTCGGGGTCTAGCCCCACCTCCTTCAGCGCCGCGCCGACGCGTCGCCGGCGTTCGCTAAAGCCCATCCTTGGACCCAGCACGCTGAGCCCCTCCTCGATAATCTGGCCGACCGAGAGGCGCGGCGAGAGCGATCCGTAGGGGTCCTGGAAGACGATCTGCATCTCCTTGCGCAGTGGGCGCATGCGCCGCGAATCGAGGCAGTCGATGCGCCGCCCGACGTAGGCGATCGGACCGCGCGATGCGACCAGCCGCAGCAACGCCAGGCCGAGCGTGGTCTTGCCGGAACCCGATTCGCCGACCACCCCCAGCGTCTCGCCGGCGCGCAGCTTGAGGGAGAGACCGTCGACGGCCTTGACGTGGTCGACGGTGCGCCGCAGCAGGCCCCTGCGGATTGGGAACCACACCTTGAGGTCTTCGGTCTCCAGCACCACGGGTGCGCTCGGCGCCGCCTGCGGCGGCTTACCCTTGGGCTCCGCAGAGATCAGATGCCGCGTGCAGGGGTGCTGCGGCCGTGCGAAGATCTCGGCAGTGCGGCCGTGCTCGACGATAACGCCTTCGCTCATCACGTACACGCGGTCGGCCATGCGCCGCACCACGCCGAGGTCGTGGGTGATCAGCAGCAGGGCCATGCCGAGCTCGCTCTGCAGTGACTTGAGCAGCTCCAAAATCTGTGCCTGGACCGTGACGTCCAGTGCCGTGGTGGGCTCATCGGCAATCAGCAGATCCGGGGCGTTGGCGAGCGCCATGGCGATCATTACGCGCTGGCGCTGTCCACCCGACAGCTGATGCGGATAGGCATGCAGCCGCCGTTCCGGATTGTGCAATCCGACCTTGACCAACAGCTCCAGTACCCGCTGGCGCACCGTCGCATCGTCGAGCCGCTGGTGCAGCCTCATAATCTCGCCAACCTGCTTCTCGATGGTGTGCAGCGGGTTGAGCGATGTCATCGGCTCCTGGAAGATCATCGAGATCTTCTCGCCGCGGATCTCGCGCATGGCGTGATTGGACAGCTGCAGCAAGTCCTTGCCGGCGAAGTGGATCTCGCCGGTGGGGTGCGACGCCGCCGGGTAGGGTAGCAGCTTGAGGATCGACAGGGCCGAGGCGGTTTTGCCCGAGCCCGATTCACCCACCAGGGCGACGGTCTCGCCCTTGCCGATCGTGAACGACACCCCCCTGACGGCCTCCACAACGCTGTGGCCGGAGCGGAACAGCACCGAAAGGTTGTGCACGTTGACGAGTTCGGTGGCCGTCATCTCTTGCCTCAGCGAAATGTCTTGCGCGGGTCGAGGGCATCGCGCACTGCCTCGCCGACGAAGATCAGAAGGCTGAGTAGCCCGGCGATCGACACGAAGGCGGTAAGGCCGAGCCACGGCGCCTGCAGGTTGGCCTTGCCTTGTGCCAGCAGCTCGCCGAGGGAGGGCGAGCCCGGTGGCAGTCCGAGCCCGAGAAAATCCAGCGCGGTGAGCGCGGTGATCGAGCCCGACAGCATGAACGGCAGGAAGGTGAGCGTTGCCACCATGGCGTTCGGCAACAGGTGCTTGAACATAATGCGTACGTTCGACAGCCCGAGGGCGCGCGCCGCGGTGATGTACTCGAAATTGCGCCCGCGCAGGAACTCGGCACGCACCACGCCGACGAGATAGACCCAGTGGAACAGCAGCAGCACGCCGAGCAGGGTCCAGAAGCCCGGCACCAGCACCGAGGAGACGATGATCAGCACGAACAGCGAGGGGATCGACGACCAGATCTCGAGCAGCCGCTGGAACACCAGATCGACGCGACCACCGAAGAATCCCTGTACCGCCCCGGCGGTGACGCCGATGATCGCCGAGAAGATCGTCAGCAGCAACCCGAACAGCACGGAGATGCGGAAGCCGTAGATCAAGCGCGCAAGCACGTCGCGCCCCTGATCGTCGGTGCCGAGCCAGTTGCGATTGCCAAGCGCATTGTAGCGCTCGAGCTGGTCAGGCGGTGCCGCGCACGGCTCGGCATGCGGCACCCAGGGCGGCGGACCCGGGAAGCCCAGGCACTGGCCTCCGGCACCTTTGATGCGCGGGTAATCCCTGTTGATCGAATGGTAGGAATAACCGATCGGCGGCCATATGGCCCAGCCGTTCTTGGCAAGCTCGTCGAGAATGACCGGGTCCTTGTAGTCGGTCACTGCCAGGAAGCCGCCGAACTTGCTCTCCGGGTAATCGACGAGCACCGGGAACAGCACTTCGCCCTTGTAGACGGCGATGATCGGCTTGTCGTTGGCGATGAACTCCGCGAACAGCGAAATCCCGAATAGCGCCAGGAACAGCCACAGGCTCCAGAAGCCGCGGCGATTGCGCTTGAAATTGCGCCAGCGGCGCTGATTGAGGGGGCTCAGCGCCAGAGCACCGCCCAGAACACCGCCCTGAACACCGCCCTGAACACCGCCCTGGCCGGCAGCAGGCGGCGGCTTCAGCGTGCACGCACCGCCGGGCTGGTGCGTCGGCGGCGGCGCGGCGGGCGGCTTGTCTTCGACCCGGGTATCCAACGCCTCAGACCTCTCGGGTTTCGAAATCGATGCGCGGATCGACGAGCGTGTAAACGAAATCGGTGACCAGGTTCACCACCAGCCCGAGCAGCGCGAAGATGTACAGCGTCGCAAACACCACGGGGTAGTCGCGGTTGATGACGCTTTCGAAGCTCAGCAGACCCATGCCGTCGAGGGAGAAAATGGTCTCGATCAGCAGCGATCCGGAAAAGAACGCGTGAATGAAGGCGCCAGGAAAGCCGGCGATGATCAGCAGCATGGCGTTGCGGAAGACGTGGCCATAGAGCACCTGGCGGCGGCCGAGGCCCTTGGCCTGCGCGGTCAGGACGTACTGCTTGCGGATCTCGTCGAGAAACGAATTGCGCGTCAGGAAGGTCATGGTGGTGAACGCGCCGAGCGACATGGCGA
>JBPYEF010000018.1:0-9196 GCA_051985875.1 Hyphomicrobiaceae bacterium | reverse complement strand
CATGCGCATCCGGCGCCGCAAGCCTGGGCTACCTTGGCGCGCCGCGCGGCAACGCGCGGCAATGGAAGGGACGGGGCATGCAGGTCCGGCACAGGTCGGTCACCGGCAACGGCATCACCATGCATGTCGCCGAGGCCGGGGCGGGCCCGATGGTGCTGCTGTGCCACGGCTTCCCGGAGTCGTGGTACTCCTGGCGCCACCAGCTCGTCGCCCTTGCCGAAGCGGGATTTCACGCCGTGGCCCCGGATATGCGCGGCTACGGCCAGACGGAAAAGCCCGCGGCCGTCGACCAGTACACGCTCCTCCACCTCGTTGCTGACATGGTTGGCCTGCTGGACGCGCTCGGCGTCGGCGCGTGCGTCGTCGCCGGCCACGACTGGGGCGCGCCGGTTGCCTGGCACTGTGCGCTGCTCCGACCCGACCGCTTCCGTGCCGTGATTGGGCTCAGCGTCCCGTTCCGGCCGCCCGGCGCGCTCGCGGCACGGCCGACATCGCTGATGCCCAGCACCGCGGATGCCGTCTTCTATCAGCTGTACTTCCAGGAACCGGGTGTTGCCGAAGCCGAACTTGAGCGTGATCCCGAGGCGAGCTTGCGCACAATTCTCTACATGGTTAGCGGCGACTGCCCGCCGACGGCTGCGGGTGCCGTGAGTATGGTGCCACGCGGCGGCGGCTTGCTAACCGCCCGGCCGAACCCAGTGCGCCTACCGGCCTGGATCAGCGAGGCGGATCTCGCCTACTACGTCAGCGAATTCCGGCGCAGTGGGTTTCGCGGCGGCCTGAACTGGTACCGCAACATCGATCGCAACTGGGAGCTGCTCGCGCCCTGGTCGGACGCCAAGGTTGTCGTGCCCGCGCTGTTCATCGTCGGCGACCGCGACCTGACGTTGGGGTTTAAGGGAATGGACGCAGTATTGGCGCGAGCGCACGAACTCGTTCCCAACCTGCGCGCTCGCGTCTCACTTCCCGGCTGTGGACATTGGACGCAGCAGGAGCGCGCCGAGGCGGTCAACGCCGAAATGATTGCGTTCCTGAAAGCGCTTGCCTGACGACTGCGCCATCGTCACGCCGCCGGGACGTGTACGCTGCGGCGGGCGGGCATCGTCCGATTCGTTAGCGTTGTTTTGGATTGCCCCGGGCGGTTCCATTTCTATGGCGCTAAGCTATGGTGCCAGGAGCACAGCGAGGGAAGCCGATGCAGAGGCGCTTGCCGCAAGCACGTGCGGAGAATGGGGCGGATCTCGGGCTCGACGTCGAAATCTTGTCCGTCGCCACGGCCAATCCCGGATACCGGGTCGATCAGCGCGAGGCCTGGGAGCGGGCGCGCCTCGTCTTCCCGCACCTTGCGCGCATGGAAGCGCTCTACATCAATACCGGCATCGACACGCGCTATTCCTGCGTGCCCCCGGACTGGTGTGAGCGGCCGCACAGCTGGGAAGAGCGCACCGAGACCTATCAGCGCCACGCGCTCGAGTTGCTGCAGCAGGTGTCGGTCGCGGCCATCGCCGAGGCGGGCCTCGAGCTCGCCGACATCGATTTCCTGGTCCTGAACACCATCACCGGCCTAGCGATCCCGAGCCTCGACGCCAAACTGATGAACCGCCTGGCATTTCGCCCGAATGTCGAGCGCCTGCCGATCTTCGGGCTCGGCTGCGGCGGCGGCGTTGCCGGGCTGACGCGCGCCGCACGCCTTGCTGAGGCAAGCCCGGGCGCCAACGTCCTGTTCCTGACGGTCGACCTGTGCTCGATGTGCGCGCGCCCCAACGATCCAAGCGTGGCGATGTTCGTCGCGGCGGCGCTGTTCGGCGATGGGGCCGCCGCGGTGGTGCTGCGCGGCGCGGCGCCACCCGTCGGCGGCGGCACGGCGCGGGCGGCGCGCATCGTGGCGGCAGGCGAGCACTGCTGGCGCAATACCGAGCATATCATGGGGTGGGACATCAAGGCGGACGGCTTTGGTGTGGTGCTAAGCCCACAGCTCCCGGGCCTCATGCACCAGGAGCTGCGTCCGGCGCTGGACGCGTTCTTGCAGCGCTACGGCTTCGACCTCGAGAGCTTCGACGGCTTCCTATTGCACCCGGGAGGCCGCAAGGTCCTCGAGACCGCCGAGAGCGTACTTGGCATAGACCGCGCCCGCTTGGCGCACTCCTGGGCCGTGCTGCGCGACTATGGGAACATGTCGTCGGTGACGGCGATGTTCGTGCTGCAGCGTGCGCTCCAGGTCGGCGATCGCGGGCCCCATCTGCTGGCCGCGTTTGGACCGGGCTTCTCGGCATACTTCGCCGCCCTCGAGCTATAGCACACGCGGCAAGAGCCGGCGCCAACGCCGCGCGGCCAGGCTAGCCCTCGTGCGCACACGGAGCAACACGAGCAGCGATGTCCTCGGACATCGTCAAACGCGTCGCGCCCGCGAGCCTGCTGACGAGCGCCGGCAAAAACCGCGCCGCGCCGATCATGAGCGGGGAGGTCCATGGGCTTGCCAGCAGCCGCCCCAGCCCACCGGCGAGGCGAAACTGGCGGCGCAGCGGCACGAGCAGCTCGCGCTGATAGTCCGCCGCCGGCTGATGTTTGAGCACCGACCTGGCTGCTGCCAGCCCGGTGTAGAGTGCGATCGCCATGCCGTCGCCGGTGAACGACGGCACCACGGCGAGTTGATCGCCAACCGGATAGATTGCCGGCGCAACCACACACGTGCGCAGAAAGCCGTAGGGGATGCCCGCGGTTGCGAGCGGCTTGGGCAACAAGGGCCGGGCGCCGTCGAGGAGGTCGCCCAGCACCGGAGCCTGACGCAGAAGGTGAGCCCTCTGCTGCGCCCAATCGTGACCGACCACGCGCAGCAGCTGCTCCTGCATGACCCACGCCAGGCTCAGGACGCCGTTCTCGACGCGTGCCGCCCCGACGTATCCTTGAGGAAAGAATGCGAGCTGCACAACCTGCCCCAGCACCGCCGCGGCCCGCGGTGCGTCCAGGTGCAGCTTGAAGCCAACCATGCCGCCGGGTGGCGCACCCAGGCCGCGCAGCGACCGCTTCCCCGTCGCCAGTGCCACGGCCGCGGCGCGCCAGGTCCGCCGTTCGCTGCGCACACAGACCGCCGCGCCGTCCCAGGCAACACCGGTGACGCGAACGCCGCGCAGGACGACCGCGCCCGCCCGCTCGGCGGCCTCGAGCAGCAGCTGATCGAGGCGCAGTCGCGACAGCGCCACCGCCGAGAACGGCAAGGCGGCGAGCGCCTGGCGTTGACCACGCGCTAGTCGAAAGTGGGTGATCGGGGTCGCGCCGAATGCGTGCGGAGCAAGCCCGAAGCTTCGCAGAATGGCGTCAGCCTCGGCGCTGAGAAACTCGCCGCACACCTTGTGATGGGCATCGACGCTTCGCTCGAGCACGATAGCGCGTCGCCCGTTGCGCGCCAGCTCGAGCGCGAAGGCGGCCCCCGCCAGCCCGCCGCCGATGGCGATCACCGGCAGCGCCTCGCCCAGTGCCCCGTTGCGCCCCCCGCTTCTCATCGCCCTCGCTCGTCTGCGAGCACGTCCCGGGCGTAGCTCGCAGCTGCCGGCGCGCGTACGCGGGGCGAGCATGGAGAGGGAGAGCTTCCTGCCGCAAGAGGAGCCGTGCGCTAGGATGAACAAAAAAGCCGGGCGATGCCCGCAGCCCACAGGCAAGGGCTAGCGCGCCGCAGCCGTCGCCGCGCGCGCTTACCGTCCACCGTCGCGGGGAGCGCGACGGGGACGCGCGAGCGCTTGAAGCCGTTTCCCGCCTGTGCCAAGCATGCGCGGCGCCATTGCCTTCATCTGCCCCGGTAATCCAGCCTCAGGTGCTCGGTTATGCCCTCCCTCGCGTCACCGGCCCCCATCGCCGCGCGCCGGCTGCCGGGCGGACGCAAGATCTGGGACGTCCTCGCCGTCGCTCTCGTGTTTGGCTTCATCCTCTTCCTCGGCGAAACCAGCGCCTCGCTGGTCGCGCCGCTGTCCGAACTCAAGCTCGCCCCGGTATCGCTCGACCCAGCGAGCCTCCCCGGATATGCGGCGCGCACCATCCTGCGCATGCTCGCCGCCCTGGCGCTGTCGCTGCTGTTTACCTTCAGCTACGCGACGCTTGCCGCCAAGAGCCGCCGTGCCGAGCTGATCCTGATACCGCTGCTCGACATCCTGCAATCGGTCCCGATCCTCGGTTTCATCTCGATCACCGTGGTGTTCTTCATGTCGCTCGCGCCGGGTCGGGTGCTCGGCGCCGAGTTCGCCGCGGTGTTCGCCATATTCACCAGCCAAGCCTGGAACATGGCGTTCAGCTTCTACCAGTCGCTGCGCACCGTACCCCGCGATCTCGACGAGGCCGCGCGATCGATGCGGCTTTCGGCGTGGATGAAATTCTGGCGCCTCGAGGTGCCGTTCGCGATACCGGGCCTCGTCTGGAACATGATGATGTCCATGTCTGGCGGCTGGTTCTTCGTCGTCGCCTCCGAGGCGATCGCCGTCGGCAACACAACGGTGATGTTGCCGGGCATCGGCTCCTATATCGCCCTTGCCATTCAACAGAAGGATCTCCGCGCCATCTGCTGGGCCATCGCCACCATGGCGGTCGCGATCCTGATCTACGACCAGCTGCTGTTTCGCCCGCTGGTCGCCTGGGCCGATCGCTTTCGGCCCGAACAGCAACCAAGCACGCAGCCGCCAACTGCCTGGGTGCTGACCGTGTTCCGCGGCTCGCGCCTGGCGCAGCAGGCGACCGAGTCGATCGCCAGGCTGTGGGGTGCGTCCTATCGCTTCGGCGCGGCGCGCGCCGATCGCACACCGCACCGCCGAGGCTACCTGCCGCAATGGCTGGTCGACGGCGTATGGCTGGCGGCGATCGCGGCGGCGATCGCCTACACGCTCTGGGCAGCCGCCCGCTTCATCGCCCCGGTCATCGGTTACCGCGAGCTGGCGCACGCCGTCGGTCTCGCCTTGATCACCGGCCTGCGCGTTGTCTTGCTGATCTGCATTGCCAGCCTGGTGTGGGTGCCGCTTGGCGTGCTGATCGGACTAAGGGACGATCTGATGCGCCTGGTCCAGCCGGTGGCGCAGTTTCTTGCCGCGTTCCCGGCAAACCTGTTGTTCCCGCTGGCGGTCGTCTCGATCGTCAAGCTGCAACTGCATCCCGACATCTGGCTCAGTCCTTTGATGATCCTCGGCACCCAGTGGTACATCCTATTCAACGTCATCGCCGGCGCAGCGGTAATTCCGCGGGAGCTGCTCGACGTCGGCGCCAATTTCCGCGTCGGCGGCTGGTACTGGTGGCGCCGCATCGCGCTGCCGGGCGTCTTTCCCTATTATGTGACCGGCGCGATCACCGCCTCGGGCGGCTCGCTGAACGCGAGCATCGTCGCCGAGGCGGTCAGTTGGGGCGACACCCGGCTGGAGGCCAGGGGCATCGGCGCCTACATCGCCGACGCGACCGCACGCGGCGACTTTCAGCGCATCGTGCTCGGCATTGCCGTGATGAGCGCGCTGGTGGTCGTTCTCAACCGGCTCTTCTGGCGGCCGCTGTACCAACATGCCGAGAAGCGATTCCGGCTGGATTAAGGAGTTGCAGGTCGATGGGTAGCGCTCCGGCACTGCTGGAGATCCGCCATGTTTGCCAAGCCTTCGGCAAGGCCGGCGGCGGCGAGCTCCTGGTGCTCGATGACGTCAACCTGACGCTTGAGGAAGGCGAGATCGTCGGCCTTTTGGGACGATCGGGGTCCGGCAAATCGACGCTGTTGCGCGTGATCGCCGGCCTCGCCCGGCCGGTGAGCGGTGACGTGAAATACCAAGGGCACTCGGTCGAAGGCTGCGCGCCAGGCATCGCCATGGTGTTCCAGAGCTTCGCCCTGTTTCCCTGGCTCAGCGTGCTCGAGAACGTGCAGCTCGGGCTCGAGGCGCTCGGCCTGCCGAACGACGAGGTGCGCACGCGCGCGCTCGCGGCCATCGATCTGATCGGCCTCGACGGTTTCGAGTCGGCCTACCCGAGGGAGCTGTCCGGCGGCATGCGCCAGCGCGTCGGATTCGCGCGAGCGCTGGTTGTCAATCCGAATATCCTGCTGATGGATGAGCCCTTCTCGGCGCTCGACGTCCTGACCGCCGAGACCCTGCGCACCGATCTCATGGATCTGTGGACCGCCAAGAAGCTGCCGATCAAGGGCGTCCTGCTGGTCACTCACAACATCGAGGAGGCGGTGTTGATGTGCGATCGGGTGCTGTTGTTTGCAAGCAATCCGGGGCGCGTGGCAAGTGAGATTGCGATCACGCTGCCGCAGCCGCGGCACCGTACGGATCCCGAGTTCCAAAAGGTGGTTGAAAGCATCTACGTGGCGATGACGCAGCGGACGCAGCCCGCGCGCTCTTCGGTGCAGCAGACCGAGCGCTTCCCGGCACTGACGTTGAACTCATACCTGCCCCGGGTTTCCACCAACGTCATCGCTGGACTGATCGAGACCGTTGCCGGCCAGCCGTACAACGGACGCGCGGATCTACCGGCCATCGCCTCGGCATTGCAAATGGATATCGATGAGCTCTTTCCGGCCGCGGAGGCGCTGCACATCCTGCACTTTGCCGAGCTGGTCGGAGGCGATTTGAAGCTGACGCCTGCCGGCGAGCTGTTTGCCGGCGCCGAGCCGAACGAGCGCAAGCGCGCCTTTGCGCGGCACCTGCTGAACTACGTGCCGCTTGCCTCGCACATCCGCAAGATCCTCGACGATCGCTCGAGCCATTTTGCCCCGCGCAGCCGCTTCTCCGACGAGCTGGAGGACAGCATGAGCGAGGCGGACACCGAAGCGACGCTGCGCGCCATCACCAGCTGGGCGCGGTATGCCGAACTGTTCGCCTATGACGACAAAACTGGACGCTTCACCCTCGACAACCCCGCCTAGTCGCAAGCGCAAGCGATTGCCCGGTGCGCCGATGCGTGCCGATGCGTGCCGGCTCAGGGGCGTGCGCCCGCCGGCGCACCGATCAGCAGCTCTCGGATGCGCGGAAGGTGTTCGCGACCCCAATAGAGATCGCCGTCCTCGAGCACGAAACTCGGTACCCCAAACACCCCGAGCGCTTCGGCCTCGTGGCGGATCTCATCCAACCGGCGCCGGCCCTCGCCCGCGAGGTAGCTGGTAAAATCGGCCGATCGCGCGCCGCATTCCCTGAGCACGGCGGCGAGCGCATCGCTATCCTCGATATCGAGCTCGCGCTTCCAGAAGCGCGCGAACACACGGTCGTGGTAGTCGCGGAATACCCCGCACCGCTCGGAATAGAGCATGCCGATGTTGGCCGCAGACGAATCGAAGATCTTTTGCGGTCCACGGATGATCAGGCCTCGCCGATTGGCCTCGCGCCGACAGTCCAAATAGCTGTACTTGACCCGCCGCCACTGGTGAGCATTGCGTGCTTCGTGCAACACCTTGCCGTGCGCGTCGACGCTGGCGCTGCCGAGAAAAGATGGGATATCGAGCGTATAGGGGAGCCAAACGAGCCGGGCGCCGGTTTCGGCCTCGAGGGCATAGGCCAGATCCTTGGCCAGATACGCATACGGGCTCTTGTAGTCGGTATAGACCCTGACGGTGCGCTGCACCATGCGTGCTCCGGGTAGTTGCAAGCGCTGGCGCCGGTTGCCGCGGCGTGCGGTGCGAGCGCAAAACCTAGTACGCCGCGCGCTGGATCACAACGGCGTCCCGCGCGGGAGCCGCCGCACCATCCCCGCACCGATCCTGGGCCGCGCAGCATGTACCAGCGAAGCGCACCGTCGCTCACGTCGGCGGCGACCGACCAGGACTTGCGGGCGTTGCGGCAACGGCCGGCGGACGTGGGCCCTGCAGGCGACAAGCGCGGCGCCAATCCGCGGGGGGCGATCGTACGGGTCGACCGACAAAGTGTGTACACGTGTGCAGCGACGACATGCTGCCCCGGCGCCCCGCGGGGCGCGGCCGCGGTCGATGGCCGGTGAGCGCGATAACCATGCGATCGCCGCGCAATCACCGCGCCGTGGCCTGCGCACGGGAACCCGCTGTGGCGCGACGCGCGAGCCACACTGCGATGGCGAATTTAACTGTCGGCCGATGTCTCGCTTGTCGCTGTTGCAGTGCCGATGCTAGCTAACTCGACCGTTCCCAGCATTGTGTTCCGGCTTTGGGCATCGATATTGACGTCCAACGCGGCAACGCGCCGCGCCTTGAGATTTCGCCGGCGGTCCTCGCCTCCTCTGGCTATGCCGCACGGCGGTTGACGTTTGCAACCCATGCCTCGGCCGCCGAGATTGCCCGCGCGGACTGGGAGCGGATGCTGCCGGGCGAGCCCGAAAACTGGGATTTCTACTGCGCGGGCGAAGGCGCCGCGCCGCCGGGCTTTCGCCTCGGAGCCATGTCCGCCCGGCTCGGGGGGGAGGTCGTTGCCGTCGCCCCGCTGTTTCAGGTCGACTACCGCATCGACACGCCCTTCCAGGGTCGCGCGCGGGAATTCGGCGACTGGCTGCATCGACGCTGGCCGCGACTGGTAAGCTTCCCCGTCATCGGCCTGGGCTCGCCGATGTCGGATAACTGCGCCCTCGGTTTTGCGCCAGAGCTGACCATCGCCGATCGCGCGGCAGTATTCGACGGCCTGATCTCCGCCCTGGGACAGCAGGGCCGCGCCAACAAGAGCGCGCTGATCGCCGTCAAGAGTCTCGATGCGCTCGCTGAACCCCTCGCCTTGACCTTGCAACGCCGCGGCTACAACCGGGTAACCAGCGTCCCGCTGGTGATGCTCGACTTGACGGCTCGCACGCTCGATGCCTACCTCGACGGCCTGCCGGAGAAGACGGGGGGGTACTTTCGCCGCAAGCTGCGCGCCGCCGGCAAGGTCAGGATCGAATATCGCGACTCGGTCGACGGGCTGGAGCAGCGCCTGCACGCGCTGTTTGAGAATACCCTCGCGCAGAGCGGCGTCGACTATGGTGATTTCGAGAAGCTGCACCCGGCGTATTTCTCGAGGGTCGTGCAGGGGCTCGGGGAGCGGGCCAAGTTGATGCTGTGCTGGCGCGGCGAGGAGCTATTGAGCTTCCAGCTGTTCCTGGTCGGGCGCGACCGGGTGTTGGCAAAGCAGATCGGCATGCAGTATCCCGCCGCGCGGGAGCTGAATTTGTACTTTGTCAATTGGCTGAAGCTCATTGAATTCGCCATCACCCACAGAATCCCCCGCGTGGAAATGGGCGCAACCACCTA
>JBPYEF010000017.1:0-4874 GCA_051985875.1 Hyphomicrobiaceae bacterium | reverse complement strand
AATGCGCCGCGCCGAACGCATCGTACGCGCTCTCCGCGCGCTTGGTGAACCCCGAAAGGCCGCCGCCCTGGCGCAGCGTGCGAATGCGATCGCGCCGCTCGGTCAAAATCTTGTGCGGATAGGCCTGATGCCCGACATCCCAGATCAGCCGATCGCGCGGGGTGTCGAACACCCGGTGCAGCGCCACCGTCAGCTCGACCACCCCGAGCCCGGCACCGAGATGACCGCCCGTCACCGATACCGCATCGATCGTCTCCCGCCGCAGTTCGTCCGCAAGCCGCGCCAGATCGCTCTCGGGCAGCGCGCGCAGCTCCGCCGGCGTGCGCACGGCGTCGAGAAGCGGGGTTTTCGAGCTGGGCGCAGCGGTTTCCACTGCGCTCGAAGCAAGCGCAGAGCTTCCCTCTGCGGGCCTTCCCTCCGCGGCTCTTCCCTCTGCGGATCTTGCGGATCTCATGAGCGCTACTTTCGCTCGCGTCGACAGCGCCGCGCGTGCTCTTACGCCGCCTCCGCGCGCCCGGCGCAGCAGCAGTGCCACTCGGGCTCGGGACGGATTATCCTGACGCGCCATTATAACGCGCAACGCGCCCGCAGAAAGCCTCCTTGCCGGGCCGTTGTGCGCTTGCGCACACTAATCCTGGGCCTTGAACGGCTCCTTGCCACTCGGCTCGCCGTTGTCGAAGGTGAGCTTTTCCACCTTCGCCTCCGCTTGCCTGAGCAAGCGGTCGCAATGTTCCTTCAGGGCCTCGCCGCGCTCGTAGATGCTGATGCTCTCCTCGAGCTCGACATCGCCGCGCTCCAACCGTCCGACGATACTCTCTAGCTCTCGCAGCGCCTTCTCAAAGCTCATGGCCGCGATGTCGAGGTGCTTCGCCGGCGGCTTGGCCGTCGCTTCATCGACCATGGAATCCTCATCCCATTGGCATTGGCCAACCGCTGGCCATTGGCATTGGCAAACCGCTGGCCATTGGCATTGGCAAAGCGCTGGCCAAGCGCATTGGCCGTTCGCATTCGCCAATCGCCTTGGCTGATGGCCTTGGCAGCGCCTGCCTCAGGAGGCAGCCTCCATCAGCGCATTGACGTGCACGCCAACCGACTTGGCCAGGGCCGCGAGGTTGTAGCCCCCTTCGAGCATCGACACCAGTCGTCCTTGCGTTTGCGCGTCGGCGATGTCGGCGAGCTTGCGCGTGGCCCAGGCGAAATCCGGCTCGGTCAAGCGCAAATTCGCCAGCGGGTCGTCGCGGTGCGCATCGAAGCCGGCGGAAACGAGGAGAATGTCGGGGTGGAAATTGCGCACTGCGGGAAAGACCACCTCTTCCATCGCCTGCTTGAAGCGCTCCCCTCCGTCGCCCGGCCGCAGCGGCGCGTTGCAGATATTGCCGACGCCAGTCTCGTTCGTCGCGCCGGTGCCGGGATAGAGCGGCATCTGGTGCGTGGACCCGAGAAACGAATTCTTGTCCGACCAGAAGATGTCCTGGGTGCCGTTGCCGTGATGCACGTCGAAGTCGACGACCGCGATACGCTCGCAGCCGTAGCGCTTGCGGGCGTAAAGCCCCGCGACCGCTACGTTGTTGAAGATGCAGAATCCCATGGCGCGTTCCCGTTCGGCGTGGTGTCCGCAGGGGCGCACCTGGCAGAAGGCGTTGCGCACGCCGGAGGCGTCGTCGAGCACACGGTCGACGGCCGTCAAGCCGGCGCCGACCGCGCGCAGCGCCGCTTCCCACGACCTGCTCGAGAACAGCGTGTCGGCATCAAGACGCACCGGCTCGTGTCCCTCCGCCGGACGCACGCTCTTGATCCAGGCGATGTAGCGCTCAGGGTGCGCGAGGGCGATCGCTTCCTCCGCATCCTCGCGCAGCGGTGCCTCTTCGCGCCGCAGCGCGGCGAATAGCTCGTGGCCTAGGGCCCGATCGATCGCGCGCATGCGGTCCGGTCGCTCCGGATGGCCGAGCCCGGTATCGTGCTCGAGGAAGCAGGGATGGGTGAGGAGTAGCGTGCTCATGGCGCGTTGCCAAAAACCTCCTTGTGGCGCGCACCGATGCGCGGGGCGGCCGCGCACAGTCTAGCCCCGAAGCACAACGAACGCGACGGCAACGCGCCAATCACTCGCGCAGCATCGCGCTGCGGCGCACCCTCAAGGCCCGGCCGGCAGGCGTCGGGCTCTGCCTACTCGCAGGCGCAGCATCCCGCCGCCGGCCGACCGCGGACCGCGCAGCAGCAAATAGGGCAGGCCGACGAGCCCGGCAAACGGCAGGAAGAGCAACAGGAAGGCGAGCCCGCGCACCAGGCGCGCCGCCAGATAGCCGCCGCGGCCGGCGTACTCGGAAACCAGCTCCGGGGGCCACAGCCGCCGCCACTCGGCACGCGCCGGTCGCAGACCCGCAACCCCGAACAGCATCAACACCAGATAGGCGAGCTGCAGCACGGAGGGGATGCCGGGAATGACGCGCCGGGCGAGCTCGCGTTCGCGCGCGGCACTGCGCAGGCTCGCGGCAACGCCGGCAATGCCCACCTTGCCGGTGATCTGCGCCAAGACGCTCGTGACCATGCTCTCAACGTCGATGGCGCTCGTCGATTCGACAACCGGCAGCATCGTCAGGCTGGCGCGGTCGGCGGCGACCTTGGCCGTGACCAGCAGTGACCGGTTGGCGGCGCCGATCGCTTCGCAAAAGTCGGCGAGCGTCGCATTCGCCGACACGGCACCGAGCCCCTCGACCTCAACTTTCTGCCACAGCCAGTTGCGGCCCCCAGGCTGGCGCGGGGCGGTCGCAGCATTGAGCACGATGAGATTGACGTCGGAACTCGCGGCCGCCGCGAGCAGGTCGGGGAGCGCAAGGCTCGTCTTTTCTCCGCTCGCCGGCTGCACGCTGAGCCGACCGTCCGCGATGCTTCCGGTGACCAGCACCGTCTGCCCGCGCACGCCCGTGAGCGCCGCGTTCAGGCTTTGCGGATCGATGGCGTCGACCAACGCGCGCCCGCTCGCCGGCTCGAGGCGCGGGGAGACGGCGAGGGTCGGTGGTCCACCGGGCTCGAGGGCGAGAATGCGCACGGCGGCGGCAAGGGGGCGCGTCAACTGGAAGAGCGCTTCCTCGAAGCCGGCGCGCTCCTCGAGCTCGAGCATAAGGTGGGGGCGCACTTGCGCAAACAGGCGCGCGACCTCCCCCTCCTTTCGCTCGACCAGGGGATAACTTGCCGCGCCCGCAACCAGGTTGAGCTTGCTGCCCTTGGGCAGGGTCGCGAGCGCGCGACGGTGCAGGAAAACCGTGTCCGCGGCAACGTAGATGGCAAGGTCGGTGTCGCGCGGTGCATCGGGAAAAAGGACCGTTGCGACGCGCGCGAGCTCCTCGGGGCCGGCGGCGGTGAAGATTTCCCCACCCGGGCTGAGAAAACGCCACTGGCCGTCTTCGCTCGCCTCGGCGGCGAGGGCCACGCCAGGGGGCGGTGCCGCCCTGAGCCAGGCGGCGATGCCGGCGAGCCCGCCGCCATCCTCCGCGCTCGCGCCCGGCGCGCGCAAGCTCGCCGCGGCAATGGACGCAACGAGCAGCAGCGCGAAGGAGAGAGCGCCGGCACCCGCAAGGCGTGCGGCGCCGCGGCGCGCCGGTGCCGTGCGCATGCTAGTCTCCACGCGCCTTGGCGAAGTTCGGGGTGCGCTTCTCGAGAAACGCGGCGAACGCCTCCGCCGCCTCCGGGGTGCGCAACAGGGTGCGGTACGCGGCCGCCTCCGCGGCAATCGTGGCGCTGACGCGTTCGGGATCACCCTTCAGCAGCCGACGCGCGGCGAGCATCGCGGTCCGGGGCTTGGCAGCGAGCCGGCGCGCCGCGCCGAGCACGACCGACTCGAGCTGATCGGCGGGGACGATGGCATTGACCAGTCCTGAGGCGGCGGCACGCTCAGCGCTCCATGGCTCGCCGAGCACCAGCAGCTCGAAGGCACGCGCATATCCAAGGCGCGCCGGCCCCAACACGCTCGAGCCGGCCTCCTGTACGAGACCAAGGTCGACGAACGGCGCGCGAAAGCTTGCCGCCGGCGTGGCGTAGACGAGGTCGCAGTGCAGCAGCAGCGTGACACCGATGCCAACCGCCAGTCCGTCGACGGCGGCAAGCATCGGCTTGGTCACCTTCGGCAGCTGCCGGATGAACAGCTGGGAAGGGGCCGCGTCCTGCGACCCATCGCTGGTGCGGCGCATGAAGTCGTTGATGTCGTTGCCGGCCGTGAACACGCCGCCCGAGCCGATGAACACGTGCGCGGCGATGGCCGCGTTGTGCTCGGCAGCCGCGAGCGCCCCCGACATCGCCTCGTACATGGCGCCGACCAGCGCGTTCTTCTTGCTCGCGCGCAGCAGGCGCATCACCTGCACCCCGTCGCGCACGCCGATCTCGATCTCCTCGCTCATTTCGCCTCCTCAACCCGCTGCCATCGAAGCGCTCACGCAACCGTCAGCGGCGCACTCAGCCAGCGAGGGCGGGGCCGGCGAGCACGGCATCGGCGCCGGCAACGATGCTTTCCTTGAGGGCCGGCGCGGCCGTGGCAAGGTTCTCGGCGAAAAAGCGAGCGACGGTCGCCGCCCCCGCGCTCGCCTCCTCGCCGTCGAGCGGCGCGGCCGCGAGCGCCGCTTTGGCGAGATAGGTGCCCCCTGCCGCAAGGCCGAACAGTCGCAGGTAGGGCGCCGCGCCGGCGAGCGCCGCATCGGGCCGGCGCGCGTGGGCGTCCACCATCCAGCGCGTCGCCTCCTCGAGCGCGCTCACCGCCGCGTCGAGGCGCTCGGCCATGCGGCCGAACTGCGCACGATTGCTGGCGCGCACGCGCCCGACGATCGTCTGCAGCTCGCGCAGCAGACCGGCGACGACCTCGCCGCCGGCGAGCGGCAGCTTGCGTG
>JBPYEF010000016.1:0-5213 GCA_051985875.1 Hyphomicrobiaceae bacterium | reverse complement strand
TGCCAAGTATCGTCTCAAGGCGCCGGATGGCTCCGCGGTCGACCGCACTATTGCCGACACCTGGCGACGGGTGGCACGGGCGGCCGCCGCCGCCGAGCCGAAGCGGCAGCGGGCGCACTGGGAGGATCGTTTTGCTGAGGCGATGGCCGATTTTGCGTTCCTCCCGGCCGGGCGCATTCTCGCCGGCGCCGGGTCAGGGCGCTCGGTCACGCTCTTCAATTGCTTCGTGATGGGCCGAATCAGGGATGATCTCGGCGACATCTTCGCGAACGTGGCCGAGGCTGCGCGCACCATGCAGCAAGGCGGCGGCATCGGCCACGACTTCTCCACGCTGCGGCCGCGGGGCGCCCTGGTGAAGAGCATTGGGGCCGATGCCTCGGGTCCGGTCAGCTTCATGGACGTGTGGGACGCGATGTGCCGCACCATCATGTCGGCGGGTGCCCGGCGCGGGGCGATGATGGCCACGCTGCGCTGCGATCATCCGGACATCGAGGCTTTCATCGATGCCAAGGCCGACGCCGGGCGGCTGCGCAATTTCAACCTCTCGGTGCTGGTGACGGACGCTTTCGTGCACGCGGTCGAGCGCGGTGAGTCCTGGCATCTCAGGCACGAGGGCAAGGTGTACCGGACCGTAGAAGCGCGCGCCCTCTGGGACCGCATCATGCGCGCAACCTACGACTATGCGGAACCCGGCGTCGTGTTCATCGATCGCATCAACGCGCGCAACAACCTTGCCTACTGCGAGGAAATCGGCGCCACCAACCCGTGCGGGGAGCAACCGCTGCCGCCCCATGGTGCCTGCCTGCTCGGTTCGCTCAATCTCGCGCGGCTGGTGGAAATGCCTTTCACGCCTGCGGCGCGTATCGACGAGGCGCGGCTGCAAGCCCTGACGGCCACCGCGGTGCGTTTCCTGGACGATGTCATCGACATTTCGAATTACCCGCTGCCGGCGCAGAAGAAGGAGGCCAAGGCCAAGCGCCGCATCGGTCTTGGTATCACCGGGCTCGCCGATGCCTTTATCCTCCTTGGCGCTCGCTACGGCTCACCCGAGTCGCTGCGGCTCGCCGAAGGTTGGATGTCGACGATCCAGGCGGCCGCGTATCGCACCAGTGCCGAGCTTGCGCGGGAGAAGGGCTCCTTTCCCCTGTTCGCTCCCGAGCCGTTTCTGGCCGCACCCAACGTACAGGCGCAGCCGGCAGAGGTGCGCGACAGCATCGCGCGTCACGGCATGCGCAATGGTCTCGTTACGTCTATCGCCCCCACGGGGACGATTTCGCTGCTCGCCGGCAATGTCTCGAGCGGGATTGAGCCGGTCTTCGACTTTCACTACGAACGGCGCGTGCTCGAGCGCGATGGGTCCTCGCGCGTGGAGCTGGTCGAAGACTACGCGCATGCGTTGTATCACGCCGAGTTCGGCCCCGGTGCACCACTGAGCGATGCGTTCGTGACGGCCGAGGAGCTGACCCCGCGCGCACATCTTGAGATGCAGGCCGCCCTGCAGCGGCACGTGGACAGCTCAATCTCCAAGACGATCAATTGCCCCGCCGACATCAGCTTTGCTGCATTCAAGGATGTGTATCTCGAGGCGTATGCCCTTGGCTTGAAGGGTTGCACCACCTACCGGCCAAATGCGGTGACGGGCGCGGTCTTGCGCCGCACGGGACCTGCGCCTGGTGCCGTGCCGGCCCGGGATGTGGTGCCGGACAACGCCGCGGAACAGCTGGGCATCGTCCCTCGGACGACGGAGATCGCTGCAGCCAATGCGCCGGGGGAGATCGTCTATATGGCGGAGCCCCTGCAGCGCGACGGCGTGCTGGCCGGCTACACCTATAAGCTGCGCTGGCCAGGCAGCGACCATGCCATGTACATCACGATCAACGACATCGAGCGCGACGGAAGGCGCCGGCCGTTTGAGATCTTCATCAACTCGAAGAACCTCGAGCACTATGCGTGGACCGTCGCCCTGACGCGTATGATCAGCGCTATCTTCCGGCGCGGCGGTGACGTCGCCTTCGTCGTCGAGGAGCTGAAGGCGGTGTTCGACCCGCAGGGCGGGCAATGGATGGGCGGGCACTACGTTCCGAGCCTGCTCGCCGCCATTGGCCAAGTGATCGAAGATCACATGACGCGCAGCGGCTTTCTCGTTCGCCCCATCGCCGAACGCGACAGCGCGCGCGAGATGGTCGCAGTGGGCGAGCCGCGGAGTGGTGGCGACGGCGGCCGCGGCCGGCTATGCCCCCGCTGCAGCTCATTCGCCTTGCGTCACCGCGAGGGCTGTCTCGTGTGTGACTCGTGCGGTTACTCAAAGTGCAGCTGAGCGGCAATCGAGCCGGCGATGGCTGGTGGGACGCGCGGCGGAGTGCCGCGGGCAATTGCGCGCTGCCCTGAAATCACTCAGGCATGGCCATATTTCGGCTGAAAAATGCGGTTACACGCCGTGCCGCTGCGCTTGCTTCGAGTCGGATCTCCAATGGCCGCCCTCATCGTCAACCTCGCCCGCCGACGGCCGGCCCCGGCGTCTGTGCCTGCGGCTCCGGGCCTGGCGCAAGACCACCCGACGCGGCTGCACTTTTGGCGTGGCGCATCGGGGCGGCGCTATGCGCACGCCCTCTACAGCCTAATCGGTTGTCCGCCACTGCCACGCTCGAGTTATCTGCTCGTGCGCCGGGATGGGGAGGATCGCCGTCAGGTGCTGTTCGTCGGCGTGGCCGACAGCAGTGCTCCGACGCTCAACCTCGCGCGCGTGCGCCAGCGCGGCGCCACGCTAGGCGCCAACGAGGTGCACGTGCACTTTTTGGCGGAAACGAGCGAACAGTGCCGGCTTGCCGCCTGCGACCTACGGGCTGCGCGGGGTGCGCTGCCGGCGCCCGAGAGCGCCCCAGCCTGAACAAACCAGAATGATTCGCCTGAGCTTGTGGCGTCAGCTTTTGCCCGAGCTTTTGGCCCGAGCAGCTTCAGCTCCTCCGCTCAAGGCGCAACCGGTAAGCAAACGGCTGGCGTGCGACGCCGTGGCGCGCGCCCTCCGGCACGGGGCGTAGGCGCGCGGCCGCGATCATGCCGGCGGCGCAGGCGCTGATCCCCTCACCGCCAGCGCGGCGGCACAGGTGGGGACCGACGAGCACCATCAGGTGCTCGAGCTCCCGCTCCCTGATCCCGAGCGCCGCGAGGTGGCGCAGGGTATTGACGAAATAGTCGAGGTTGGCTCCGGATGCGCCGCTCGCCCCGCGGATCAGCTCGGCCTGCGCGGCGAGCGCCAGCCGGGCGTAATTCGGATGCGCCCGCTCTGCGACAAAGGTCAGTGCCGCAACGTCGCGGCATGGCCCTTCGCTCAGGGAAACGTTGACGTCGACGTCGCGATACACGCCATAGATCTGCTCGCGCATGCGCAGGTAGTGACGCGTTGCGCCGGCGCGCGCCGCTGCGACGCGCAAGGCGATGCCCTCGCAGCTGCCACCGCGGTCCAGGCCAAGGACCAGCCCGGGCCGCTGCAGCGTACCGCGGTGATGCACCGAGTAGATGCAGAACGCGCGCCGGTAGCCGAGGAGGCGCGCGCGCCGTGCCTCCTCGTAGGCAAAGCCCGGTCGCCACATCAGCGAGCCGTAACCGAACACCCAAAGATCGCCGACGGAGCCGCTCATCGAGCGCGGCGGCCGGCGGTGGCGCCGGGTGGCGTCTCCGGCGCGCCCCCATGACGGCCGAAATCGGCCGCCGCGGTGTCCTGTCCGGCCTCGATGATGCCGCGCCGCGTGGCACGCGCCTCGGTAAATACCTGGTGCAGCGTGTCGCCTTCTCCGAAGCGGATGGCGCGTTGCAGGGCGGTCAGGTCCTCGCTGAAGCGCGCCAGCATTTCCAGCACCGCTTCCTTGTTGTTGAGGAACACGTCGCGCCACATCACCGGGTCGGAGGCGGCGATGCGGGTAAAGTCGCGGAAGCCCCCGGCCGAAAACTTGATCACCTCGCTATCGGTCACCCGCTCGAGATGGCGCGCCGTATTGACGATGTTGTAGGCGATCAGGTGGGGAACGTGGCTGGTGATCGCCAGAACCAAGTCGTGGTGCTGCGCGTCCATAATCTCGACCTGGCTGCCGCACGCTTCCCAGAACGCGACCAGCCTGGCGAGCGCTCGCGCGTCGCTACCTGGCAACGGGGTAAGCACGCACCAGCGGCCGTCGAACAGCTCGGCAAAGCCGGCCTCGGGGCCGGAGTGCTCCGTGCCGGCAATCGGATGACCCGGAATAAAGTGCACGCCTTCCGCGACGTACGGGACGATGTCGCGTACCACGGCACCTTTCACCGATCCGACGTCCGTTAGAATCGCGCCCCGTTCCAGCACCGGGCCGATCTGCCGGGCGATGGCGGCGCAGGCGCCGACCGGCGCGCAGAGAACGATCAAGTCGGCGCCGCGCACCGCATCGACGGCCTCGGCGTAGGCGGCGGCCACCAGGCCGAGCCGCAGGGCCGTGGTGCGCGTCCGGTCGCTCGGCGCGTGGCCGACGATGGTGCGTGCCAAACCGCGGCGACGTATGGCGTGGCTGAGGGATGAACCGATCAGCCCAAGGCCGATCAGCGCCACGCGCTCAAACAGAGGTTTGCTCATGAGCGGCCCATAAAGGCGGCAAGCAGCGCCACCACCTGGCGATTGTCCTCTTCGGTGCCGATCGTCATGCGCAGCGCGCCAGGCAGTCCGTAAGCCCCCACGCGGCGCAGGATGACCCCATGCGCCTTCAGCATGGCGTCGGCGCAGGCGGCGTCCTTGCCCGCATCGGCAGGGAAGTGGATCAGCACGAAGTTGCCGACGCTCGGCGTCACCTGCAGTCCGATCTTGCCGAGCTCGGCCGCGACCCACGGCAGCCACGCATCGTTGTGGGCGGCGGCCTTATCGACGTGCGCGCGATCCGCGAGCGCCGCGACGCCGGCGGCGATCGCCGGCGCGGTCACGTTGAAGGGACCGCGCACGCGATTGAGCACGTCGGCGACACTACCCGGACAGTACGCCCAGCCGAGCCGCAGCGCCGCAAGTCCGTAGATTTTGGAGAAGGTGCGGGTCATCACCGTGTTCTCGGTGGTGGCGACCAGCTCGAGCCCCGCCTCGTAGTCGTTGCGCCGCACGTATTCGGCATAGGCAGCATCGAGCACGAGCAGTGTGCTGGCCGGCAACCCCTTATGCAGGCGGCGCACTTCGCCGTGCGACAGATAGGTGCCGGTCGGATTGT
>JBPYEF010000015.1:0-5990 GCA_051985875.1 Hyphomicrobiaceae bacterium | reverse complement strand
GGCATACGGTAGTCGAGCAAACTGGCGTTTCTGATCCGCCCGTCCGGAGCATAGTCGAAGTGCTCGAGCAACGCCCAACCGAGTCCCTGAACGACGCTGCCTTCCATCTGGCCTTCGACGGCAGCCGGATTGAGGGCGAAACCGACGTCCTGGAACGCCGTGTAGCGTAGGACGCGGACGCTGCCGGTGTCGGTATCGACCTCAACGTCGCACACATGCGCACCGATCTCGACGCCGAGCGGCAACTTGCTTGACACGCCGTGGCCAACGATGGCGCCTTCCGTCAAGGTCGCCTGCATCAGCTCGGCAAGCGAGATCGCCGCGCCGCCAGCGGGTGCACAGAAGCGCGCATCGGCATACGCGAGCGCATCGGGCGCACACTGCAGCTTCTCGGCGGCGCGCCGGCGCAGCTCGGCGAGGCACTGGCGGGAGGCCTCGACCAGGGCTGCCGCTGTCGTGCGCGCAACCCGGCTTCCGGCTGCCGGGTCGCTGTAGCCGACGGACTTCGAATCGCCCGTCTGGATGTGCACATCGGCAAGCGGCACGCCAAATTCTTCGGCTACGATCTGGGCCATGGTCGTGCGCGTACCCGATACGTCGACGGCGCCCATAGTCACACTCGGCCGGCCGTCGGCGCCGATCATGATCTGAGCAGCCGAGGTCATCGACGTGCCCCGCCAATACCCGAGCGCCAGGCCGCGCCCACGCGGATGGCGCCCCTCGGGCAGCGGATCCGTCCAGCAAGGGTGGACGGCGAGACGATCGAGGATGGTGGTGAGCCCGATGCTTGGAAACGGTGTACCGATCGGCATTGGGCTGCCGGTGATCGATGCATTGCACTTGCGAAACTCGAGCGGATCCATCTCCAGTCGCTGGCACAAAGCATCGATCGCCTGTTCCATGGCAACGGCGGCCTGGATGCCGCCGGGGCCGCGGTAAGCCTCGGTGCGTGGCTTGTTGGTGACGATATCGAACCCGGAGAGCTGCAGGTGGGGGCACTGATAGAGGGCTGCCGAGGCCTGCATCATCAGCGACGGGCTCAAGCCTGGCAAACCGCCGGCGTCGAGGCGAAACGTTCCCATAATGGCGAGCAGACGGCCATCTCGGCCGGCGCCAATGCCGACCTCGATCGCAGCGCCGGCCGCCGGACCGCTGCCGCCCTGCAGGACCTCCGCCCGCGTCAGCACCAGCTTTACGGGACGTCGACATTTCTGCGCCAGCCGCACCGCCACGGCCTCGCCGTGGATGCAAATTTTGCCGCCGAACCCACCGCCGATCTCGAGCGGCACCACCTTGATCTGCGACAGCGGCAGGCCGAGCATGGCAGCCGTCATCAACTCAGCCGTGAACTGACCCTGCGTCGATGTCCACAGCGTGGCGAAGCCGTTGCCGTCGACCTGCGCCACGACAGCCTGCGGCTCGAGATAGCCTTGATGCGCCGTGTCGACGGCAACCCTCGCCTCGGCCGTGACCGGTGCCTCGCGTAAGGCGCGCAGCGCGTCGCCGCGCGCAATCAGCACGCGCGAGCAGACGTTGCTCGCACTGCGGGGCCGCGGGTCGACTCCCTTGGTGACGACGTGATCGTGCAGCACGGGCGCCGTGCTCGCGGCCGCGGCGGCGATGTCGAGCACGCTGTCGAGCGGCTCATAGTCGACGACGATCAGGGCGAGCGCGGCTTCGGCCACATGCACATCGATCGCGGCGACGGCCGCTACCGGCTGGCCAACCCAGTGTACCTTGTGCTGCGCCATGTTCAGCGCTGCAACCATCCACATGTCGTACCCGGTCTCGCCCATGGGGATCGTCGCACCGATCGGCAGGACCGCGAAATCCGCCCCGGTGACGACAGCCAGCACACCCGGCAGCTCCTCGGCGCGCGTCGTGTCGATGCGGCGAATGCGGGCATGGGCCAGCGGACTGCGCAGCATCTTGGCGTGCACCATCCCCGGCAGGGTGAGGTCTGCCGGATACACGGCCTCTCCGGTGACGCGCTCCCGCGCGTCGATACGCGCCACCCGCTTGCCGACGATGTTCAGCGGCCGCCGCGCGGCCGCGGGGCTCGAGGCGTCGCTCATTGGCAATTTCCCGCGCGCGCTGCCGCGGCGATCGCCGCGACGATTTTGCCATAGCCTGTGCAGCGGCAAAGGTTTCCGGCGATGGCCGCGCGAATCTCCTGCTCGGTTGGGTTCTTATTGGCGCTGAGCAGCGCCTTGGCCGCGAGCACGATGCCTGGCGTGCAAAACCCGCATTGCACCCCACCGCCATCGATCAACGCCTGCTGCACGGGATGCAAGGCCGACCCGCGCGACAGCCCCTCGATGGTGAGGATCGCGTGACCTGGAGCCTCCTGTGCTAGCACCAGGCAGGCATTCACCGGCGCGCCGTCGAGCAGCACCGTGCAGGTCCCGCAATTGCCGTTGCCGCAACCCTCCTTGGCACCCGTCAGCCCCAGGCGGTCCCGCAACAGCTCGAGCAGCGTGTCGCGGCTGTCGGCGGCCACCGTATGCTCCTCACCGTTGACGGTGCATGCAAGCAGTACCCTCATGGCGCCACCGCCAATCTCGCGCAGCAGTCCGCCAAGGCCCGCGCAGTCAGTACGCTGACCAGGGCGCGGCGGTAATCGGCGGAGCCACGGGTATCGCCAATGGGCCGCGCCTCGCCGCCGGCACGGCGGCCGGCCTCCTGCAGCAGCGCCGATGTCGGCCGCTCGCCGAGCAGCACCAGCTCTGCGGAATGGGCGCGCAGCGGCGTCGGTGCCACGGACGCCAGCACGATCCGCGCCGCGGCGATCGCGCCCTGCGCATCCAAGCAGATGAAGGCGCCGGCGCCGGCAATGGCGATATCCATTTCCCGCCGCGGCGTGAAGCGCAGATACCGCACCGCCGACCGCGCTGGCGGAGGGGGCAGCACAATCGAAAGCAGCAGCGCAGCCTCCCCGAGCGTCGTGCGTCCCGGGCCGACAAAGATCTGTTCGAGCGCGACCTCACGTCGGCCGTTTGCGTCGGCGAGCAGCGCCCGGGCGGCGTGGCATATGAGCGCAGGGACGGCATCCGCCGACGGCGCCGCGTTGCAGATGTTGCCGCCAAGACTGGCGCGGCTCTGGATCTGGGCGCTGCCGATCAGCCGCGCGGAATTTGCGACTGCCGGGTAGTCCTGGGCGATCGCCGGGTGGCGGGCAACAGCGGCGGCGCTCGCCGCGGCGCCGATTTGCACACCACCATCGCGCGCGCGCGCGATGGTGGTGAGCTCTGCAAGCCGTTTGAGATCGACGATCGCGGCGGCGTTGATCCGTCCCTCGCGCATTTGCGGAATGAGGTCCGTGCCACCGGCAAGGGCGCGGGCATCGCCGCCGCGCATCGCCGCGAGGGCCTCCTCCAGGGTCTCGGGCCGCGCATAGACGAATTCGCGCAAAAGATCTGCTCCTCCGCGCTCCGGTGGCCAACGACTGTCGCCGGCGCGCGCATTGCGCCTCTGGGCGCCGCATCGGCCCACATGCTAGGCCAAGAGCGCAAACGGCACCATGGGCCGCACGCCCGCGCATGGGCACTCCCGCCTTGAGCGCGCTTCTGCGAGGTTACCGCCGGCACGAGCAGCCGCGCGCATCACTCGATTGGCACGAAGATCGAGCGCCGCATCTTGCCTGCCACTGCCTTCGACAGATGCCCCTTGCCCTTGGTGTCCTCAACCAGCAGCACCTCGCCGGCGCCGATCACCCGGCTCTCCCCATCGCTCGCGGTGATCTGCACCGCGCCCTCGAGGTTGATGATGTACTGGCGGCGCGGAGCGGGATGCCAGTCGAGATCATAGTCGCCAGAGGTCTCGCGAAAGATAATGCCGGTTGCCGGCAGCCGCTTTGAATACTTGCTGAACTCTTGCTCCTCTACCCACGCGACCTCGATGTCGCGAAAGTGGGTTTCGCCCTCGGCATCGACGAATAGGTTATGGATGCGCATGATCCCCCTCCGGCAGCGTGCAGTCGGGGAAGTGTAGAAGAGCGCAGCGCCGAAGCAAGGCGCTAATGCCGCAGCGGGCGCCAAGATTGCCGATCGCCGACGGAAGCCGCGACGCCTCAGTCGCCTGCACCGGCAGAAAGCCGAGCACATCCCGAGCGGCGACGATAATGCCGGCCAGCATTGGCGGGGATATCCGATGCAGCGTGTGCTGCCGCAGCGGTCGGCAGCTCTGAGAGATGGCGGCGCATCGCGCCGGCGCCACCGCCAGTTTCCGGGCCGCGCCTTCATCCCCGTGCTTCGCGCGAGCGGGCGACGATCAAGCGTTTACGGCGGCGGGCTGGAAGCGCCTGCGCAAACCCCGTCGGGCTCTGGCCGAGCTCGCCCGTCGGCCACCGGCCGGCCGACCCGACCGCCGCGGCTGCGGGATAGCCAAGCGGGCGGGCTTGCTGCTAAATGGATCGTGTCGTTGAGCCAAGCGCGCCGCCAAGGTCGCCGCAATCCGGGGGGAGGCATGGGGAAAGGGCTTTCGGCCAAGGCCGCCGCGCGCCTTGCCCGCTGCCGGGCCCGCACACCCGAGGCGGCGGTCCACCGCGCCAGGCGGGCAGTCGGATGAGCCTTTCCTTCGATCTGCTGATCAATGCCGCGATCGCCGGCGTGCTGCTCGGCGGTTTCTATGCCGCCGTGACGGTCGGCGTCTCGATTTCCTTCGGCATGCTTGACGTCGTCAATATCGCACATCCCGCCTTCATTATTCTCGGTTCGTATATCGCCTACATCGTTCAGGCGGAGACGGGCGCCGACCCGATCTTGATCGCCATTCTGGCGCTGCCGGCCTTCTATGCGCTCGGCATGGGCGTTTATCAGGTCTATTATCTGGCGTTCGAAAGGCGCGGCCAGGAGGCGCTGCGTGGGCTTGCCTTCTTCTTCGGGCTGCTGTTCATCACCGAGGTCGGGCTGATCCTGGTATTCGGGGTCGACTACCGCTACGTGCAGGCTTTCTACATCGGACCGAGCTGGCGCATCGGCCCTGCCGATTTCCCGCTGCGCATGCTCGTACCCTTCTTGATCTCGACGGCGATGCTGCTCGGCCTGCAGCTCTATCTGTCGCGCACGTTCATCGGACGCGCCATCAAGGCGGTGGCGCAGGACCAGCTGGCACTGCAGCTGCTCGCCGCCAACCCGACGCGTATCAAACGCATCGCCTTTGGCATTTCCATCGCCACCGCGGCGCTCGCCGGAGCATTCCTGATCATCATCCAGCCGATCGAGCCGTCGATCGGCCGCGATTACATCGGCCGGGTGTTTGCAATCTGCGTCCTCGGCGGCATGGGGAGCCTCCCCGGAACGGTGATCGCGGCGTTGCTGCTCGGCATCATGGAAAGCTTCACGGCGACGTTTTATGGACCGTCTTGGGCGCCGGCCGTCGCCTTCGGCTTCCTACTCATTACGCTTGCGGTCCGTCCCGCTGGCATACTGGGACGCTAGCCGATGCCGGCGATCAAATTCTTGCTCCTGACGTTGACAGCAGCGGCGATCCTGTTCCTTACCGCCACCCTGATCGGCAATGATTATCTGTTCTTTGCCGGCTATGTGGTGCTGCAGTTCGTCGTCTTGGCAACCGCCTGGAACATCCTCGGCGGCTACTGCGGCTACGTCAATTTCGGGACCGCGGCGTTCTTTGCGATCGGCGCCTACACCGCTGTTGCTCTGCATAAGCTCGGGGTGAATCCGGGCCGCTACATGAGCGGCGAGCTGACTTTTCTGCAGCCGCTTTTTCCACTCTCCGTTCCGACGCTGGTGGCGATCAGCGGCATCCTTGCCGGGCTGGTCGGGTTGGGCATGGGCTACCTGACGCTGCGGCTGCGAGGCGTTTTCTTCGCCATTGCCACCCTGGCGATGGCGGTGGTCTTGCAGACGCTGATCGTCAACTGGGATTTCGTCGGCGGCTCGCGCGGCGCCTACATCATCCGGCCGGAAAACATAAAGCTCGGCACCGTAGCGCTCGGATACGTCCGGTACCTGTTCCTGATCATGCTC
>JBPYEF010000014.1:0-3740 GCA_051985875.1 Hyphomicrobiaceae bacterium | reverse complement strand
ACTTCGCAAGACGGCAATTCTGCCGCCAACGCTCGGCATCGGTAGTACCGGCTTCACGAATGGTTGTGGGCATCAGAACACGCCCCAGCGCCGTGCTCTTCGGACAAACGCGGACAGCACGGGTGGGGTGCCGCAGCCGGAAAGTGCTATCTGCTGCCGTTCATAGCTGACGAGCATTGCACGCATGCCTGTCAGAGTGAGTGAAGCGTACCGTCACGAGGCGCCCGCGCTTGCATGGGTCATCGGCACGTTTCCGCCAGAAGCCAGGGCAGACCGGGCGCCGCGACGTCCGCAGCGAAGGGCGTTGTGAGCGCGCCGCAGGAGAGCTAGCGTCTTTCCCGTTTGGTGTTCGACCGGATGATCGGGACGGGGAAGCGAGGACCGGGAAGTGATCCGGAAGGTGACAATGCCATTAGCGACCGAGGAACAGCCTTTGCCACGACAAAACGGCCATCGGAGAGGGACCATGAGAAACTATCTCGCCGTGATCGCCGCCACCCTATCCGCATTGATGCTCATTGCGGATGGAAATGCTGAGCAAGTGCGCAAACACCCTGCGAAGCGATACCCGAAGCATTTCGCCTACAGGTCCGGTTCGCCACATGACAACGGCTGGCATCCCTACGATTCGGACCAGCTAGCGATCGGTTCGGCTGCGTGGTGGAGGCAAATGCTGAGAGAGAATAGGGTGCGCAATTAGATTGCCCGCCTCGCGGCGCATCGCCAGCGGTGTGCCCGCAAGCGGTGGCTGCCGCCTTGGCCGCGCGCGCAACGCGACGGCGCATTGGCCATCGCTGCTCGCGCCGGGATCGCAGCACATCGTCCACGTGAGCTGTACGCGCCAGCATTCACGCGAGAAGGCGCATGCCCTTACGCTGCCGGACGGTTACCGCCTACGAAGCGCGCTACGCCAGCCGCTACGTCGTCTACCTGCTCGGCGAGAGGGATAACGGCGCGAACCAGCCCCTTCTCGACAAGAGCTGCATGGGCGAAGTCCAGGGCCCTCGCCGCTACGCGCACGGTCACTGATATTATGCGCAGATGCCAGATTCGCGGGGTGCTTCGTGCACCACCTGCACGGCGTTGCCGCGTCGGTCACGATAACGCAGGAATGTTCCGCGCTTGCGGGCTCGCCGCGCTGTTCCAAACGACGGCGTGCCCGTAAGGGTGGCGAGGTCCGCACATCACTCGACACGCCGCCCGACACGCCATTCGGCCCGACCGTTCGGCCAGGCAGCGCCCTGCGAAGCGCATGCTCCCGCAGCCACCGTGTCGCGGCGGCTCGGGCCCGATTCCGACCGTCCATGGCAGGAGGGCTCGGCCAGGACCGGCGAGCGCCGCCGCGTTCCCAGCCGGCATGCGTCGCCTGGGGGTACGCCGGACCCCCGCTCGGAGGCCCGATCGCATATACCTTCTGCTTACCTCAAGTAGGGGCAGAGGCGCTTTTCACCGGAATGCGTGGTGTAGAGACCCGTCTGCCACTCGAAAGAACGGAAGTTCCGGGCGCAAATCGCCCGTGGATCACCATGATAGCCCGGCGGATAGTAGTAGGGACCGTCGTAGGCGTAGTCATCGTAGTAGTACCCGGGCCGCGGCCGGTAGGCTTCGTTGGCTATGATAGCCCCTGCGACGACACCGGCACCAAGGCCCAACCACACGCCGGGGCCCCAGCCCCAACCGCCGCCCCGCCATTGGGTTTTGACCGGACCGTCCCCTAGGACCTTGCCCGCGGCGCCAAGGCCAAGCGGCGCACCCTGTGCCGGCGCGCATGCCAGCAGCGCCGCGATGGCGCCCGCTCCCAGTAGTTTCCAGCTTGCCATGAATGCTCCCCTTCCACATGCGCCCCGGAGCCCGCTGCCGACATAACGGTCCACGTAAGCGGTTTCCATCGAAGCGCCGCCAAATTCTTCAAGCGTCAGTGCCTCGCTGGCTAATGCGCATACCCGATTCGCTTGCCGCAACTCAGACTTCTTCAAGGCGAGAATATGCCGCGTGCAATGCATGGGCCGGCTGCTAGCCGGCGGCGAAGCGCGACCATCTCTCGACGGATCGCATAAGCCTGCCGCGTTGCGTGCTGACAGAGCGGCCCGAGGGGCGGGCTCGAACCTTCTGGCCAAGCATGCGGCGCATTTTCCGAATCGCACTTGGGGTTGCAGTGGCCTCGCCGGCGGCGTTCGGCGCCGACACGCTCAGCGGGCGAAATGCCGCCTATATCGACTGGGCCGTCAAGTACTGCGGAGCGGAAAGTACCGACAAGGAGCACTCCCTGATCGACCAGGCCTATGCCAAGGGGAGAGACGCGTTCGTCGCGCAGTACACCGAGCAGAGCAACAAGCTTGGCCCCGTCGTTGACGCACCCGAGAAGCAGGAGAAAATGTGCTCGGACATCAAAGAATGGTACGGGCCGCTCGGCAGCCGCAGCGCGGATCTCCTGCGCTGGAAACGGGATGCGCGTAGCGATGGGAGCACAAAGGGAACGGCGGCTTCTTCCGACAAGCGCAAGGGCAAGCGGCCGTCCGTCTCATGGTGAGCGCGTAATTTGCCGGGCACCCAGCCCGCCGCCGCTTGCGCCGCAGTGCGCGTCCTTCGCCGGCCACCATTGGCCAAAGCGCTGTTGGCGCCTTATTCGGGCATTTCGGAGTTGCCGCCGCGCCCGCGATTGGTGCCCAGCACGCGCCGTGGCGGCTCCGGCACCGAGGTCGGCGCCGAAAGACGCTGCAGCGCAATGAACGGCAGCCATGCGAGCTGCATTGCCTGCAACCAGAATGCAAAGGGGTTGCCCGCATCCAGGTAGCCGGCGAACGCCGCGAAAGAGGGCGCGGCCTCAATGGATATGGCGAGGCGTTCGCTTGCGCGGTCCGGCGAAGAGCTGTGCGTGACATCGATACTGATGCGCGGCAGCCGGACACTCACTGTCGTCGTATCGTCGCCTTTGGACATGGCGCGTTCTACCGCCCCTTGCTGGTTCATCTGGCGTATGGCATGGGCGCCAGCCTACCGCGCATTACAGAGCACGCCGCTCCGGCGCACAAGCGGGCCGCCGTTGGTGCCGACATCGGCATTGCACGGCCCCCCTTGCCTAGACGTAAGAATACGCGCCTGCGTTGGGTGCGGCCGCACACGGCACATCAACGCGGTGGCCGCCCGCATGCGGCGATTTCGAGGCGCGGGCTGCGGCTAATCCGCGGCCCGACGCCCGATCGCCGCGGCGCGCCCGGCGCCGCCCCTTTGACGGAGAAGCTGCTGCGCGGCGGCGCCGATGTCTAGGATGTGCTATGTTGAGCCGACGTGTGATGCCGATAGTACTGGGGAATATGGCGAAGCCGTTGCGAAAGCCTTTCCAACCGGCTCGCGGGTTGGAGGCACGCGATCTCCGGCAAGACCGTGCGCTCAGGAGCGCCGAGCACCGGGTGGGGGAAGCGCACATAGGAGGTTTTGAATTGGTGGTCGCTCTGACATGCCCGCCTGGTTGCGGGCCAAAACCGGCGCTCGATGTGACGCCATGATCACGCTGCACAGGAACGATCTCCCGGCGGGCCTGGTATTCAGCGGTGCCGTCGCGGTCGACACCGAAACCATGGGATTGAAGCCGCATCGCGATCGGCTGTGCGTTGTTCAGCTATCGGCGGGAGACGGCACCGCACACCTCGTGCAACTGGACGGCAAGGACTGGTCGGCGCCGCGCCTGCGCGCGCTGCTGCGCGATGCAAGCCTGCTGAAGATCTTCCATTTCGCACGTT
>JBPYEF010000013.1:0-3500 GCA_051985875.1 Hyphomicrobiaceae bacterium | reverse complement strand
CTGGCGGCGCGCCTGGAGGAGGCCGCGGCACAAGCCGACCAGCCCGCCGAGCTCAAGCTGCGTGCCGCGGTATTCAATGAAGGGCCGGCCGGCGTCGCCAACGCCGTCAAGAATCTGTGGACCAACGTCGGCGCCTACGCATCCAGCCTCGCCGCCTATATCGCCTCGGGCGGCAAGCAGGCTTTCGGGCGCACGGTCGGCGGCGAGCCGATCACGGGGCGCGATCTGATAGCGCTGCTTGCGACCATCGGTATCGATCTCGGCCTGCTCGCGCTGGCCATCCTCAACCCCCCGCGCGAGGGCCCTTCGCTGCGACCCTCCGGCGCGCTGCGGCGGCAGATCAATGGCGCGATCAACACCGCCATCGCCCGGGCTGGTGTCGACCGGGAATGGGTGCAGCGACACTTCATCCACCACCGGCGTGCCTCGTATTTCGTCATCCCCAACCTCTACGCCTGCGATCCGAACAACACACAGGAGGCGGCGAGGGCGTTGGCAATGAACCAGCTCGCAGGTGTGCTCAGCGACCTCGGGCTCGTGCGCTGGCCGAATTCCGGCAGCTGGTTGCGCAGGGGCGAGCTCGCAGAGTTGAAGCGTGAGGAGGGCTATGCCAGCGACACCGACCTATCCAAGGTGCGCACGCAGTGGTCCGCCGAGCAGGGGGTGCAGCCCAATGCGGCGCGCCAGCACGACGACACGCCGATCCGCAACCACGGCCTGTTCTCCAAGGCGGAACGCGCCCTCGAGATTGCCGGCTGGAGCGAGGGCGCCCGCAAGGACATCGAGATCTTTCGCCTCGTCGATGCCGAGGGGCTGACGCCACTGCTCATGGTGCTGAACGATGGGGAACGCGGCTTGAGGGAGCACAGCGAAGCACGCGGCGACGCCACCAGCGACGCCCCGGCGCTACCGGCCGCGTGAGGCGACGCTACTGGGCCCGCATTGCTCGGCTCCGCGCGGCGCGCAATCTTCAGCCGCGCATGCGCCCGCGCGTGACGATGCGCGGAAACTCCTCGCTCGGCTGGGCCGCGGCCACCGCCGCACCCTCCTTGCCCGCACTGCGCCCGTCGTCGAACGACCACCAGCGTCCACCGCCGCCAGCTGGCATCGGCGGGGGCGCCGCGCCGTGTCTGGGCGCTGGCGTCGCCTGGCCGGTGCGTCCCGGCGGCGGTAGGGAGCCGCCGGCGAACCAGGCATCGATCAGATCGAGCTCGTCGGCCGACAGGTTGAGCCCCTGCCCGCGGCAGCGAGCGACGACGAAATTGCGGAACCGCCCCGCGAACAGATTGGCAGAGGCGCCCTGCTCGAACCAGGGATCCGCTTCGCTCACCACCTCGAGCACGAAGCGTACGTCGTCGCGGCGCAACTCGAGGCCCTTCTCCTGGGCGCGCTGCACTATATTGCTCAGCGTTTGCGCGCCGATCAGGTCCTGCGTGCTGATCTCCTTGGCCATGATCTCAAACAGCAGGCGGTATTCATCGGGCGCGAGCGCCGGCGCCTGGCAGGCCTCCTGGATGCGCGCGATCGACTGCTGGATCGCACCGGCGCCGGGTGCGGCGGCCGCGGTCTGCGCCGCGGCCCGCTCCGGCGCTGCCGGCAACGCCACGCCAGCGCGCGCGACCGCGGGACCGGCCACCGCCGGCGCAGCCGAAGGTGAGCCAATCGCCGCGGGCGGCTCGAACAGGCCGCCGGCCGACGATGGCGCCGCAGCCGGTGCGTGGGCGCGAGACGCCAGCGCCGGGGGCGGTGCGGCCGACGTGGACCGCAGCTCGGCCGGCGGGGTCCGGGCGTCCTTGCCGTGCCGCTTGGGGTCGTAGGCCAGGTATGGCGGCTGGTCGCTGAGGCGAATGCCGTCCGGCAGCCCCTGGCGCAGTAGCTCGCTGAAGCTGCCCGCCCCCGCCCAGCTGGTGGCGATCGTCTTCTCGTGACCGAGTGCGCGCACCGCCCGCTCGGCCAGTGCCTCGAGTGGTATCGGCGCCTCGGAGGCTCTGACATTCGCCACCACCTCCGCCATGATCTCGCGGCGCGCATCCTCGATGCGCGCCGAGGGAGTGCGCTCTGCGCCGGGCTCGGTGCCCATGATCAGGGCGATGAGCTGGGATTCGCGCACCTCTCCGTCGCTGATCGCCGTGTAGGGGGCCGCGGTGAAGTCGTTGGCGAAGATCACCGTGCGGCGCGCGTGGGCGCGTAGGCGGTGTAAAACGGGCGTGAAGTCGGCATCGCCGGAGAGGATGATGAACTCGTCAAAACGCGTCTCATGGGTGAGGTAGTCGCGCACGTCCATGACCATGCGAATGTCCGAGGAATTCTTCAATTGGGCCGTCAACGGCGGGCAGTCGACCACCTCGAAGCCGGCGCGCAAAAAATGGTGGCGAACGAACGGAAAGGAGCTCATATCCGTCGAATTGTCGTGCGTGTTGCGGCGCGGCACGGGGTTGCCGTAGCAACGGTTCATGACCAGCCGCCGCCCGCGCTCGGGGAGCGGCGTGTTGGTGGGCGTGATCAACCGGCCGTTCTCGATGGCGCGCAGCCACGTGTTGGCATCCTTGGCAAAGCGCCTGGCCGCCTCGTCGCTCTTGCGTTTCAGCGATAGATAGATGTTGTCGTAGTCGACGAACACCGCGCTGAGACACGCACCTGCTTCGCGCTTCATCTTGAGACGACCCCCAAACTGCAATCCGCCCCATGGCACTTGCAACTCATCAATGAGTCGGGCCGGGGCTGCAAGCGCTGCGCAGCAACGGCCCGTGCTTGCAAAAAAAACTGCCAGTGGTTTCAGTATGTTGATGCGCGCTGGCGGCCGCGGGCTGGTGGATAATCGACGGCTGACCGGCGACGGCGCGCCCCGCACGCTCGGCTGGAGCACGGCTCCGACCGGCGCTAGCTGCGGTTCTTGCGCTCGCGGATTGCGCCGAAGATCTCCCAGTCCTGTTTGCCCTCGAGCTGCAGCCGCTTTTGGATGGCCGGCACATGCGGGCGCAGGAAAGGGTTGGTCTCGAGTTCGATGCGCATGTTGGTTGGCAGCGTCGGCTTGCCGGCGGCGCGCTGCGCGTCGGTCTGCTTGGCGCGCTGCTGCAGGGCCGCATTCTCCGGCTCGACGGTAAGCGCAAACTTGGCGTTCGCTTGCGTGTATTCGTGACCGCAATAGACGACCGTCTCCGGCGGCAGCGCCATCAGCTTTTGCAGGGACTGCCACATCATCTGCGCGTTGCCCTCGATCACGCGGCCACAGCCCATGGCAAAGAGCGTGTCGCCCACGAAGGCGATCGCATCGTCCGGCAGCCAGTAGCTGACGTGACCGGCGGTGTGGCCGGGCGTGTCGAGCACGTGCACCTCGTGCGCCCCGAATGCGAAGCGGTCGCCCTCGCCAACCGCGCGGTCGAGGCCCGGTATCTTCCCCGCCTCGGCGCGTGGCCCGATGATCGTGCAGCCGCTGCTGCGCTTGAGCGGCAGGTTGCCGGCGGTGTGATCGCCGTGATGGTGGGTGGTCAGAATATGCG
>JBPYEF010000012.1:0-7322 GCA_051985875.1 Hyphomicrobiaceae bacterium | reverse complement strand
GCCGGCCGATGCCGATGCGGCCCTCCCGAAGTTTCGTCCGGTTCCCGTCTGCGCCGACGAGGCGTTGCACACGCGCGCCGATCTCGAGCACATGCGCGGACGCTACGACGCCCTGAATATCAAGCTCGACAAGACCGGCGGGCTGACCGAGGCGCTTCTGCTTGCCGAGCAGGCACGTGCGCTGGGCTTCCGGATCATGGTGGGGTGCATGGTCGCAACCTCGCTCGCCATGGCACCGGCACTGTTGCTCGCGCAATGCGCCGACTGGGTCGATCTCGATGGCCCGCTGCTGCTCGCCAGGGATCGCCACCCCGGGTTGCACTACGACGGCGCGCGGGTCGATCCGCCGCCGCGCGAACTGTGGGGCTGAGTGCAGGTCCAAACCGCGCACGGCAGGTCCGCTCAGGCACTCCGGGTGTGCCGGCAGCCAGCGAGCAGCAAGCCGGCGAGCAGGCCCACACCCGCGATCGCTGCCATGGCCCAATAGGCGCGCCCGGCATAGGCAGCATAGAGTTGCCCGGCGCTGAGCATGGCTGCCGCCATGCAGACGCCGCTGGTGCTCGCAGCGAGCAGGGCCTGCGCCGTGCCGGTGAGGGCCTCATCAACATTGCGTGCGATGCAGTGCATGGCTCCGAGGTGGGTGGCGCCGAAGGTCAGCCCGTGCAGGGCCTGCAGGGGCAGCAGCGCGGACAGCGGCGGATCAAATCCCATTGCCGTCCAGCGGACCACCGCGGCGGCGGCGCCGAGCACGATCAAGTTCGGGGGCGGTAGGCGCGCTAGGATGCGCCCCGCGAAGGCAAAGATCGCTATCTCGGCGACTATCGATACGGCCCAAAGCGAGCCCGCCGACGGTGCCGAGAGGCCGAGCGTGCGCCAGTGGAGCGTTGCAAAGGTGTAGAGCACCGCATGCGCCGCCTGCACCGCACCGCTCGCCAAGAGCAGCAGCAGAAAAGCGCGCGAACCGAGCAGGGCGCCGAGCTTGGCGATGGACAGGCCGCGATCGGTCGCCGGCGCGAGGCTCGCCCCTGGCGATCGCGCTCCAGATCGCATCTGGGCGTGTGCCGCGGCAACGACCATGGCCGCCCCTGCGATTATCGGTAGGATGGCGCTTCGCGCTCCGAATCTGCCGACCGCGATGCCCCCGCACACGGCCGAGACGATGAAGCTGCACGAGCCCCACAGCCGCATTCGCCCGTAGTCCCCACCCGCCCTGACGCTGCGCATGGCGACCGTCTCGGCAAGCGGGACGATGCCGGTCCAGGCAAGCGAGAAGGCGGAGGCGAGCAGGAGGAGCAACCAGAAGCCGCGCGCTGCCGCGAGCGCCAGCAGGGCGGCGAATGCAGCCCAGGACAGGGCCACGAGATAGGCGCGGTAGTCGCCGCTTCTGTCGGCGGCCAGAGCGACTGCGGGCGCCACGACGACGCGTGCCAGCAGCGGCGCGGCGGTGATCACGGCGATTTCGCGAACGCTGAGGCCGACCCCATCGAGCCACAGCGGCAGGAAGGGAAGATTGGCGCCGGTCAGCGCGAAGATGGCGGCAAACAGCAACGCCACGCGCGGGGCCGAACCCCACGCACGGCCCACCCCGCCCGCGCTCATGCAGCCCGACGGTGATCCTGGATGATCGCCGCGAATACGGCCGGATCGACGTTGCCGCCGGTCAGCATGACCGCCGCCGTCCTACCCTGCAGCACGAGCTTGCCGGCAAGGATGGCCGCAAGCGACACCGCTCCGCCCGGCTCGACAACGAGCTTCAGCTCCTCGAACGCGTAGCCGACGGCGGCCTTCGCCTCCTCGTCGCTGACGCAGATGCCACCTGCCAAATACCGCTGCGCCACCGCGAAGGTGAGCTCGCCCGGCGTGGCCGCGAGCAGCGCGTCGCAAATCGAGCCGGCGAGTGCGGGATTGCGCTCGCGCCGACCGCCTTTGAGCGAGCGCGCAAAGTCGTCGAACCCGCAGGGCTCGACCGAATAGATCAGCGTCGACGGGCTCTTCTCCTTAACGGCGATCGCCACACCGCTGACCAGCCCGCCGCCCGATGCGCCGACCAGCACCATATCTGGCCTGACGCCCAGCTCTGCCGCCTGCTCCATCATTTCCAACCCGGCCGTGCCCTGACCCGCGATCACGTCGCGATCATCGAAGGGGTGGACGTAGGCGGCGTGACGCGCGCTGCACAGCTCGCGCGCGATCTGCTCACGGTCCTGCGTCACCCGGTCGTAGGCTACGACTTCCGCGCCGTAGGCGCGCGTGCGGGCGATCTTCACGCGCGGGGCATCCGCGGGCATGACGATCGCCGAGCGGATGCCTCGCAGCGCCGCCGCGGCCGCCACTCCCTGGGCGTGATTGCCGGACGAGCAGGCAACGACGCCGCCGGGAAAGGCGCCGGTGTCGATCTGCGCCACCTTGTTGTAGGCGCCGCGAAACTTGAAGGCGCCGACCCGCTGCAGATTTTCCGCCTTGAGCAGCACGCGCCCGCCGGCACGGGCGTTGAGCGCGGCGTGCTCGATCAGTGGCGTGCGGTGGGCCAATTGCCCGAGCCGTCCGCGGGCGGCAAGGATATCTTCGAACGTCGGCTGCGCTGCGGCCATGGTCGCTCTCCTAGCTGCCGGTCGCCGAGCTTTGTCACAAGCGCTAGCTAGCTGCGGCTGTCAAGCGCTCGGCCGCTCGTGAGCAGGTGCGAGCGGGCCAATGCGCCTAAGCACCTGGGGATTAACCGCCCGCGCCTAGGGACTAAGCGCCGGGATAAGCGCGGCCGAGCGGGCCACGGCGCGTCGCTACGCGGCTTCCGGGCGCGAAAAAAAAGGCCGGTCCGGCAGCGCCGGACCGGCTTCACTGTGAGCGCAAGCCCGCTTCCCTGGAACGGCGAGCTCCGCTCTCCCCCCGTGCCGATGCCCCGGCTGAGCACCGCAAGGCGATTGTGCCGCCCTGCAGTGCTGCGCGGGGCGGATGACCGGCCCCCCTGGGGATCCCCCGTTGGCATTGGCGCATCCCCCTGCGCCTCGCCCCATCGGCGACCCGGTCATCGGCCCAACGTCGGCGGCAAATATGTCCCAAATTTCCCGTGATGCATCAACCTGCTGGCGCGCTTCGGCGCGCGACCGTTGCGGCCCCGCAACAGCCGGCCCGACGCCGGCGTTGCTGCCGGGCCAGCGGTGCGGCAAGCGCTTCGCGGGCAAGCGCCTCGCAGAGCGGCCTCCTCACGGCGGGGGAAACATGCGGGCTCGGGTCGCGAACGCGTGATCGAGGGGCCCGCGGCCGCCGACGAGGGCAAGCGATTCGGCGGCTTGTAGCGCGTGCCAGACGAAGCTCTTTGCACGCACAACCGCTTCCTGAAGCGCGACGCCCCCGGCAAGCAGCGCCGCGATCGCCGCCGACAGCGTACAGCCGGTGCCGTGGCCATGGCGGGTGACAAGCCGTGGCAGCGCGAAGCGCTGGACGCCATCCTCCGTGATCAGAATATCCACCGCGCGCATGCCCTGCGCGTGGCCGCCCTTGATGAGCACGGCACGGGCTCCGAGCGCGCGCAGCGCCCGCCCTTGCGCGAGCGCCTCCGCCGCGCTCGCGGCCTCGGCAGTTGCGAGCAGCCGAGCGGCCTCGGGGCGATTGGGCGTCAGCAGCGTGGCGATCGGCAGCAGCGTGTCCTTCAGGGTCGTGATCGCCTCATCCGCGAGCAGAGCGCCGCCGCCGCTTGCCGCCAGAACCGGATCGACGATGACCGGCCGCGGGGACAGAGCGCCGAGGCAGCGGGCGACGGCGAGGATGTTGGCCGCGTTGCCGAGCATGCCGACCTTGACGGCGGCGACCTCGAATTCCGACAGCACGGCCTCGAGCTGCGCGGCGACGATGCGCGGGGAGGCCGCCTCGAGCGCGCGCACGCCCTGCGTGGTTTGCGCAGTCAGCGCCGTGACCACCGATGCTCCGTAGACGCCGAACGCGGCGAAGGTCTTGAGGTCCGCCTGGATGCCGGCACCCCCCGAGCAGTCGGAGCCGGCTATCGTCAGCGCGATGGCGCCCCGCGCACTCATCCCCGCGCGCCTTGCTTGAGGATTTCCATCTGCAGGCGCTGCGGAGTGACCAGCTCTTCGATGCGCGTCAGCACCGGCACGTTCTCGATCATCCACTGGCCGAGCCAGTTGAGCGAGCCGGTGAGCATGAGAACGCCGGTGGCGACCAACAGGGCGCCCATCACCATCTCAACGTGACGCAGGTGGCGTCGCATGCGCTGCATCAAAGCGAGAAACGGTCCGAGCGCTGCCGCGGCCAGCACGAACGGAATGCCGAGCCCCAAGGAGTAGACGAACAGCAGCCTGACGCCCGCGCCGAGGCTCGCCTCGTTCGCCGCCACGGCCAGTACGGTCGCCAGCACTGGCCCGATGCAGGGTGTCCAACCGAACGCGAAAGCGAGCCCCATGACATAGGCGCCCGCCAGGCTCGCACCCTGCGTCGGCAGCCGAAACCGCGCCTGGCGGTAGAGCAGCGGCACGCGCAAGATGCCGAGGAAGTGCACGCCAAAGCCAATGATGATGATGCCGGCGGCCAGCGACAGCTGACTCTTGTGCGCCTGCACCCATTGGCCGAGTATCGAGGCGCCGGCGCCGAGCGCCACGAACACCGTGGTAAAGCCGAGCACGAACAGCAGTGCCGCGCGCACCACCCTTTGCCAGCGGTCGGCATCGCCCGCCTCGCCCTCGCTCATGGCCTCGAGGCTCGCCCCGCTCAGATAGCCAAGATACGGGGGAACGAGCGGCAGCACGCAGGGCGACAGGAAGCTCACCAATCCGGCCAGGGCGACGCCGAGGTGAATGTAAATCTGCGTCAGCATGGAATTGCGTCGCGATCCTTCTTCTGGGCAGGCGGAACCTGCAGCCGATCAATCCGCGCGCACGATCCTGACGGAGGTGCGCGGTTGCGGCGAGAGCAGCTGGCGCCGGCGCAGGTGGGCGGCCACGACGTCCCAGATGGGCGGGCCGTCGATGCCCTCGCTGACCGAGCCCCAGCCGGCGACCCGGTACAGCTTCTCCGCCGCGATCGCCTCGCCACTGTCGAGCATGGCCAAGCCGGTGATGCGATTGCCCATCGCTGCATCGATGTTGATCGTATAGCTCATGCCGCCGACGCGCACCATGTCGCCGCCCTGCTGATAGTAGGGGTCAAGGTTGAAGAGGTTGTCGGCGACATCCTCGAGCAGGTCCTTGATCGCCGCGCCGCGCATCAGGGTGCGGTAGGCCGCCGGATAGGTAACCGCCGTGGCATTGTAGACGTCCTCCCACCGCACTGGGTCGCCGGCGAGCAGGGTGCCGCCCCAACGGAACCCCGGGGAGAGGGCGATTTCCGCATCGCGCTCGGCGAGCAGCGCATCGCAGATCAGGTCGTCGAGCGTGCCGGCAAAGGTGCCGCGCCGGTACAGCAAGCCCTCGGTGCGTGCCAGCTCGGTATCGAGCATGGCCGCGTGCGGCGCCCTTATTTCGGCGATCAGCTTGGCGAGCTGCGGATCGGGCTCGATGGCATCGGCAAGGACCGGAATCAGCCGATAGGCGAAGTCCTTGATGCGCCCACCACCGACCTCGATGTCCAGCCGCGAGAGGAACTTGCCGTGCGAGCCCGAGGCGAGCAACAGGGTGGACCCGACGCGCACCGGCTGCGGCAGGGCATCGTGGCTGTGCGCCGTCAGTATGACGTCGATGCCGGCGACGCGCGTGGCAAGCTTGGCATCGAGGTCGAAGCCGTTGTGCGACAGCAGTACGACGACATCGGCGCCCGCCGAGCGCGCCGCGGCGATCGCCGCCCTGAGCTCCCGCTCGCGGATGCCGAACGACCAGTTCGGCATCATCCAGCGCGGGTTGGCGACGGCCGTGTAGGGGTAGGCCTGACCGATCACCGCCACGTTGACGCCGCCGCGTTCGAACAGGCAGGTCGAGGGAAATACCGGGTCATCGAAATCCGCATCCCGCACGTTGCCGGCGAGAAAGGTGATTGCCGAGGACGTCGGCCGATCGAGATCGCCGAACAGCTTGGTGACGCGTTCCGCGCCGAGGGTAAACTCCCAATGGCCCGTGGTTGCCTCGACGCCGAGCGCGGTCAGCACGGACAGCATGTCGGCACCCCTGCTGGCAAGCGCCGTATACGAGCCCTGCAGGGCATCGCCACCATCGAGCACCAGCACGCGCTCCTTGCCGCGCTCGCCGACGATCGCCTTGATCAGCGTGGCCATGCGATCCATGCCGCCGACGCGGCCGTAATCCCGCGCCATCGCCTCGTAGTCCTCAGAGCTCAACATGTAGGCGGCGACGGTGCCCGCTTGGATGTCGAGAGCGGCGAGCAACTCCGCTCCGGTGATGTGTGGCAGCCTGCCGCGCGCGGCGCCGACCCCGAGGTTGAGCGACGGCTCCCGGAAATACAGCGGCATCAGCTGGGCATGGCAGTCCGTCATGTGCAGGATCGTGAGCTGGCCCTTCGGCGCGAACGCCAGCAGCTCCTCCTGTCCGATCTTCTGGCGGACGGCGGCGCGCGCCAGGCTCCCGGCAAGCCCGGTCGCTGCGGCCGTCGCCGCGGCAACCTCAAGAAAGCTTCGGCGCGTTATCATGTTTGGGGAGGTGTCGCTTTGCGCACGGCGCGCCTGCTGCCGCCCGCGTCCGCGCTAGCGGTTGACGGGGCTATTCGGCGACGTCACGTAGGCCACCAGATCGCGGATCTGCTCCATCGTCAAGAAGCCGTTCGTGCCGAAGCGCGGCATCTTGCTGCAGGCGATGGCCGCTTGTGGGTTGTAGATGCGCCCGTACACCGCGGTGACGTCGGCGGGAGCAAGCGTGCGCACGCGCCCATAGCCGGCGAGGCTCGGCCCGAGCGTGCCGTAGCTCAGCTCGCGCGGATCGAGCTGGTGGCAGGCATAGCAGTTGCCGCCGTTGGCGGTGCGCGCCGGCACGTCCGTGAAGCGCTCGCCATAGCTGCTCTTGGCGACCGCTTCGCCCTTCTTCCAGTCGCCGCTCGGCGCGCCATCGCGGGGGTAGACGATGCGCGCCTTCTCGCGCGCCATGATGGCATCGGCGACGGCCTTGGGCGGGGCGTTGCGATAGCGGCTGCACGCCGCCTGCGTGGCGTCCTGCACGAGCCGCGCGAGCCAAGGCGGGGACGCGCCGGCGAAGCTTTTGCGCAGCGCTTCGTCGGCCGCATGGTCGCCGCCTGCGGCCGCAACGCCGATCGCCACGGCGGACGCGAGCAGCGAACCGATCAGCAGCAGCACGCGCAGCGTCATCGCTCCGACCTCAGCGCTTGATCGCTGGGGCGGTGATGGTGCCGCCACGGGCGCGGTCGACGAGATA
>JBPYEF010000011.1:0-4282 GCA_051985875.1 Hyphomicrobiaceae bacterium | reverse complement strand
CCCCACGCCTGACGCACCCAAAGGGCGAGCGCCGTCCATACGATGAAATAGATGATCGTGCGGGCGACGAAGAACCAAGGCGTGAGATAGACGTCCTGCAGCGCGCTCGGCGATGGGCCGGCGGCAGCCCACGGGTAGAGCCACGGCATGCCGACGACCCCAGGCACGAACAAAAGCCCCGCGATCGGCATAGTGGATGCCGCGGCGGTGAGCGCCGGGTGCAGCCCTTCGGTCCACTCTCCCCGCACCAGATAGCTGACCATCAGCACGGCGAGGCCCCGAGCGGGATTGCGCTCACCGCCACCACGGCGGCGAGATAGCACGCGAGAAGGGGGTACGGATCGATGAGCAGGCCCACCACACAGCCAATGCCGGCAAGCAGCGGGAGGAGGAAAAAATATCGCCCGGTCTCGATCATCGCGGTCGTTCGGCGAGCAGCCGTTCCCGTTCTTGCCCCGGTAGGTCTTCGAGGGTGGCGTGCTGGCTCAGCTGCAACGCGCGGATATAGGCGATGATGGCCCAGCGATCGCGCGGCTCGACGCGCGCCGCATGCGCGTACATGGCGCCGTAGCCCTTCGTGATGACGTCGAAGAAATGCTGGTCCGACGCGGTGCGCAGACGATCCTCGTGGAAGCTCGCCGGTCGCGGCATGCCGCGCTGGACCACCATTCCGTTGCCGTCGCCGGTGCGGCCGTGGCAGGGAGTGCAAAACACGTCGAACTCTTGCTGCCCGCGCGCGAGCAGCTCGGCGGTGAGCGCGGGCTTTTCGATCGCTTGCGCCGCGCGCGCGAGATCGCCGCGCGCCACCGTGCCGACAACCGGCGCCTGCAGGACACGGCCGTTGCGAAACAGCGGCGCCGGTTCGTACTCCTGGTACTTCGGTTGCGAATCCATGTTCTGACTGCAGCCCACGAGGACATGGCACGCGGACAAAAGCACGAATGCGCGTTTCATGCCGGCACCAGCTCCACCGATTCCGCCCCGAGCGTCTGCATGAAGCGCCGCGTCTGCGATGGGTCGAACCGCGGGTCGTGCGCCTTGATGCAGAGGAAGAAGCGATCCTTGCTAGCGAGATGGAAGCGCGACGCCGCGAACACCGGATAATTCAGACGCGGCAATCCATTGATCGCCAGCATGCCGACGGCGGGGAAAAGCGCCCCGAACAAGACCGTCAGTTCGAACGCCACCACTGCAAACGCCGAGAACGGATAGAGCGGCCGTCCGCCCACGTTGATCGGATAGTCGAAATTGGTGAACATCTGCATGGCGAGTGCGATTGCAAAGCCCACAGCGCCGCCAATCAGGCCGAACCAGAGCACGCGCCGGTCGCGCAGGCGCAGCACATCGTCGAGTTCGTGCACGGGGAAGGGCGTGAACGCGTCGAGTTCGCGGTAACCGCGCGCTCGCGCACGCTTGGCGGCCTCGACCAACGTCTCCGGGCTTTTGAACTCGGCGAGTATCCCGTAATGCGTCGATTCAGGCACGGCTTGCCTCCTTGCGTTCGTCGTGCAGCACTTCCTTGGTCTCGAAGATCGAGATCACGGGGAAGACACGGATGACGAGCAGGAACGGCACCATGAACAGACCGAGGGTGCCGAGATATGTGGCCCAGTCCCAGAACGAGGGGGTGTAGCTGCCCCACGACGACACCAGGAAGTCGCGGTAGAGGCTGGTGACCAAAATCATGTAGCGCTCGAGCCACATGCCGATCGCGACGCTCAACGCGATCAGGAACAGCGCCCAGGGTGTGCGGCGCACGCCGCGCCACCACAGCGCCTGCAGGAAGATGAAGTTGAAGACAACGGCTCCCCAATAGCTCCAGGCGTAGGCGCCGAAGAAGCGATCGCTGACCGTTTGCACCTCGTGCACGCCGCCGGAATAGAACGCGTCAAACACTTCGAAGACGTAGCCGTAGGCGGTCATCAGTCCGGTGGCGAGCAGCACCTTGCCGAGGATGTCGAGGTGATCGTCGGTGACGAGATTCTGCAGATGGAACAGCGAGCGGACGGCGATGGCGATCATCGAGACGACGGCAAAGCCTGAGAACGCCGCGCCGAGGACGAAGTACGGAGGAAAGATGGTGGAGTGCCAGCCGGGAATTTGGCTTGCGGCGAACAGGAGCGACACTTCGCTGTGTACCGATACGACCAGCGGCACCGCCAGCGCCGCGATCAGCCGGTAGGCTTGCTGCCAGCGCATCCAGTGGATCGCCGAGCCGCGCCAGCCGAGCGAAAGGACGCCGAAGAAGGTTTGCCAGCCGGGTCGCCGGGCGCGATCGCGCGCGGCGGCGAGGTCGGGAACGAGCCCGATGTACCAAAAGATGACGGAGACCGTCAGATAGGTCAGCACCGCCCAGATGTCCCATTCGAGCGGGCTGCGAAACTGTGGCCACACCTGCATGGTCGCGGGATAGGGAAACATCCAATAGACAAACCAAGGTCGGCCCAAATGCAGGATGGGGTAGACGCCCGCGCAGACCACCGCGAATAACGTCATGGTCTCGGCGAAACGGTTGAGGGAGTTGCGCCAATCGCGACCCATGAGCAGAAGCAGCGCCGAGATCAGCGTGCCGGCGTGGCCGATGCCGAGCCACCAGACGTAATTGTGGATCGCGAAGGCCCAATTGACCGGGATGTCGAGGCCCCAAACGCCGACGCCGCGCGTGAACAGCACCGTCACCGCGACGAAAAACAGCACCAGCAGCAGCGACGAGAGCGAGAGCGCGATCAGCCAGCGCCGGCGCGTGGGGAAATGCAGCGGGATGCGTGCAAGCTGGTCGGTGACGTCGCCGAGGCTCTGGCCGGGCGGCAGGATGCGTTCGGATTCTTCCGCCGTCAGCGACATCAGCTCGCGTCCTTCTTCGGCGCGTCGTTCCAGCGCGCCAGATAAGTGGTGCGCGGGCGGGTGCCGAGCTCTTCGAGCAGCACGTAGTGGCGGCCGCTGCGCCGGCGCTTGGCAACCGCCGACTCCGGATCATTGAGATTGCCGAAGACGATCGCGGTGGTCGGGCACGCCTGTTGACAGGCGGTCACGACCTCGCCTTCGCGGATGTCGCGGCCGTCCTTGTCGGCGGCGACACGCGCCGCCTGGATGCGCTGGGTGCAATAGGTGCATTTTTCCATGACGCCGCGCGAACGCACGGTCACGTCCGGATTGTGCGCCGCATGCGTCGGCGAATCCGCCGGCGCGCGGTAATCGAACCAGTTGAAGCGCCGGACCTTGTAGGGGCAATAACTCGAGCAGGTGCGCGTGCCGATGCAGCGGTTGTAGACCATCTGATTGATGCCGTCGGGAGAGTGCACGGTGGCGTGCACCGGGCAGCCCATCTCGCACGGCGCCTTCTCGCAGTGCATGCACGGCACCGGTTGGAAATAGAAGCGCGGATCGTCGATGTCCCCGGTGTGGTAACGGTCGACGCGCAGCCATTGCATTTCGCGGCCCATCGCCACCTGTTCTTTGCCGACGACCGCGATGTTGTTCTCGGCGGTGCAGGCGCTGATGCAGGCGTTGCAGCCGATGCACAGGTCGAGATCGATCGCCATCGCCCAAGCTTCTCGAGGATATGGCCAGGAGGGATAAAGGTTGGGCTGCGGGTGCGTCTGCTGCGGCAACGACGGATGATCGGCGCTGACCTCGCGCACAAAATCGAAACCATCCATGCGGTGGTGCATTTGCGTGGTCGCCAGCGGCTGGCGACCCTCAAGGCGGCGCAAGCTGCCCGCGGCGAGCCACCCATCCGAGTTCGAGCGAACGCTATAGGCCGAGTAGCCGAGGCCGTCGGCGATCTTGCCCGCCGCGCTGCGCCCGTAGCCGAGCGAAAGCGCAACGGTGTTGCGCGCTTGGCCGGGCATGATCCAGGCCGCTCCGGCGACACGGCGGTCGCCGACGGCGACTTCGACCATGTCGCCGTTCGCAAGCCGCATTTGTTCTGCCATCTTGGGATCGACCGCGATGGCATTGTCCCAAGTGAGCTTCGTCAGCGGCTTGGCAAGCTCCTGCAGCCAGGCCACATTGGCGAAGCGGCCGTCCCACACCGACGGGTCGGGCGCAAAAACGACATCGACCTGATCAGAGCCGCGCGGGCGGCGCGGCGGGATGTCGACGGGCTGCGGCATCGCCGCGATCGGCTGCAAGGCGCTATCGGCAACGAAACCATCGTGCAGCGATCGCCGCCAGCGCGCGTCAAAGTCGCCGCCGAATGCCTTCGCCCATGTCTCGCGCACGGCGTCTTCGGCGGGAGGATCGACGGCGCCGAGCAGCATTGCGAGGAATTGGGGCGCGG
>JBPYEF010000010.1:0-3324 GCA_051985875.1 Hyphomicrobiaceae bacterium | reverse complement strand
CGCGGTCAACACGGGCGAGCCGCGGCTGATTGCCATGGATGGAATGCGTGCGCGCGCGCGATTTGGGGGTGCACAGCTTCAGCGGATAGCCCGCGTCAGTCGCCAAGGAGATCCACGTCGGGATCGGTGGTATGGGTCCGAGACCATAGGGGTCCGGGTTGGCGGCGATCGCCATGGCATAGATCTCGATTTTGCCGGAGGGTGTCGAGAACCGGTAGTGCTCTGGATCGCGGATTTCGCGGGCAAAGGCGACGGCTTCCTCAGGCGGCGCGAAGCGGGCAAGTCCGGTGGCTGCGAAGGTGTCGAAGTCATCGATAGCGTCGCGCGTCAGTTCGCGTAGCCATGCCTCCTCGTTCAAGGGGTTGTAGCCGTCAATGCCCAGGCGCCGCGCAAGCTCGGCAAAAATATCGATATCGTTGCGGCACTCGTGCATTGGCTGTAGCGCCTGCTGCATGAAGATTGCGTAGTGCCCCGCACCCGACCAGGGCGTGTGGACGTCGCGACGCTCCCAAAAAGTCGTCGCCGGCAGAACGATGTCGGCGTAGCGCGAGGTCGGCGTCAGGAAATGGTCCTGGGCTACCAGGCACTCGACGTGCTCGAGCGCACCGACGATCTTGTTGACGTTCGGGCATTGGTTGAAGAGATCGCCGCCGGCCGAGTAGATCAGCTTGATATCGGCGGGATATCCCCCTTCCTTGCCGCGCGCCAGCAGATCCGCAAGCAGGGGCGAAGCGACCCGCGCGTCGATCGGGTTGGTTCCCGTCGGCAGGCTGCGGATGCCGCTGCGGCCCGTGGCGCCGTTGCTGACCCCCGAACTGCCACCCGGCAGGCCGACGTTACCGGTAATGGCACACAGCGCATACGCGGCGCGATGGAATTGCTCTCCGAACGCCGTGCGGCCGGGGGCATAACCGCACTGTAAGGCTGCCGGCTTCTTGGTCGCGAACTCGATGGCAAGGCGGCGCAGCGTCGCCGCCGGAATGCCGGTGATGGAGGCAGCCCATTCACACGTCTTAGGAGTGCCGTCGTTTAGCCCCAGCAGATAGGAGCAATAGGAGGCGCCGGCCGGCGCGCCCGCGGGCAGGTGCGCCTCGTCGAACCCGAGGACATGGCGATCGCAGTAGGCTTGGTCGTGTAGCCCCTCGCTGACGATTACGTGCGCCATTGCGATCAAGGCCGCCGCGTCGGTACCCGGGTGGATGAACACGTGTTCGTCGGCCAATGCGGCGCTGGAGCGCGTACGGCGTGGGTCGAAGGCGACGATGCGTACCCCCTGCTGGCGCGCCCATTTCAGGTACTGGTAGGTGTTGGTGCCGAACGTGCCGTCTCCGGGGCTCCAGCCCCACATCCAAATCAGCCGCGAGTTGACGTAGTCGGTCGGTTCGCGACCGGCACTCTTGTAGGTCGCCTTCTCCCCATAGGTCATGCGCACCGCGAAAATCTCGGCCTCCGCCGACATGTTCGACCACAGTTCGGTCGCGCCCCCGAACATGTGGAAAAAGCGCTGCGCTGCGGCCCTGCCGTGCAGCACGGAGAGGCTGCCGGAGCGCGAGGCATCGAGAATTGCCGCGTTGCCGTAGCTCGCGCGCACGCGCTCGAGCTCGCCGGCGACCCGGTCGAGGGCCTCATTCCAGGAGATGCGCGCATAGTGGCCGCTGCCGCGCGGGCCGGTACGCTTAAGGGGATACTTGAGGCGGTCGGGGGCGTAGACGCGCTCGATCTGGCCTACGCCACGCGCGCAAGCATGAAGTGGAGGCAGCTGCGGCTCCCAGCGACGCGGATCGGTCGAGATCTTGACGATGCGGCCGCCGACGACGTGGGCGTTGACCACGCAGCGCCCCCCGCAGTTGTGGCCGCAGGTGCTCGTGACAATGGTCTCGGCGGCTCCGGCCGCGGGGCGTGGGCTCTGATAGGTGGTTCGCGGCAATCGCAAAGCTCCTCGAAACAAGCGGTCGCGCTGACTGTTGCATGCAAGGCGATCCTAGGGCAACGCCGAGGCAGGCGCCCGGGAGGGCCGATCGGCGCATCGCCGCGGGTGACACACGCAGAGCAGCGGCGTCAAGCGCGGTCGGGTCATTGCGCTAACCGCACGGCCCGGATGCGGGGCGCACTTGTTTGCCGCTCGGCGCCATGCAAGAGGATGGGGCGAAGCAGGTGTCGGCTGAGCAGGAGTGGGCGCGGCATGGGGCGCAAGTTTGCAAACATCCTCGAGACCATCGGCAATACGCCGATCATCAAGGTCAACCGTCTCGCTCCCCCGGGAGTGAGCCTCTATGTCAAGGTCGAGGCATTCAACCCGCTTGGCTCGGTCAAGGATCGCCTCGCCCTCGGGGTGATCGAAGCGGCAGAGAAAGCGGGCGAGCTCAGGCCGGGGCAGACGGTGATCGAGGCGACGAGCGGCAATACCGGCATCGGCCTTGCGATGGTGTGTGCCCAGAAGGGCTACCCTCTGGTTGTTACCATGGCCGAGCAGTTCAGCATCGAGCGGCGCAAGCTCATGCGCTTTCTCGGAGCCAAGGTGGTACTGACGCCGGCCGCGGGTCGGGCGGTGGCGATGGTCGACAAGGCCATTGAACTCGCCAAAGCGCATGGTTGGTTCCTGACGCGCCAGTTCGAGAATGAGGCCAACGCTGATATGCATTCGCGCACCACTGCGCGGGAAATTCTCGACGCTTTCGCCGGCGAGCGGCTCGACTATTGGGTTACCGGCTACGGAACCGGCGGCACGCTCAAGGGCGTTGCACGGGTGCTGGCGCAGGAACGCCCAGAGACCAAGATCATCGTTTGCGAACCCAAGGAGGCACCGTTGCTCGGCAGCGGCACTCCTCAGGCCCGCAATCCCGATGGAAGTGCCGCGGCAGCGCACCCAGCCTTCAAGCCCCATCCGATGCAGGGATGGACACCGGATTTCATTCCCAAGCTAACGGCTGACGTCGTCGACATGCGCCTGATCGATCGCATCGTGCACATTGCCGGCGAGCAAGCGATGCGCTGCAGCAAGGATTTGGCGCAAAAGGAGGGCATCTTCGTCGGCATCACCGCTGGCGCAACGTTCGCTGGGGCGCTCGAGGTCTGCGCCGCCGCAGCGCCAGGCGCGAGCGTACTGTGCATGCTGCCGGACACGGGAGAGCGCTATCTGAGCACGCCGCTGTTTGCCGACATTGCTGCGGAAAGGACCGAAGCGGAGCGCGAAATATCGCGCTCGACGCCGAGCTGGCACCTTGCCTGAGTGGCGCTGCTGGGCCGTGCGCCAGCAGCCTTGGCGACGCGCCAGCGTCGCCGCACTGCCAGCACAATGCTCCGCCGTGCCGCGGACCAAACCGG
>JBPYEF010000009.1:0-5607 GCA_051985875.1 Hyphomicrobiaceae bacterium | reverse complement strand
CGACGAGCCCCTCGCCGCCACCCTCGCCAGCACCGCGCGGGAGGTGTGTGATCCGCTGTGGCGCATGCCCCTCTGGCGTGGCTACGAGGCGCGCCTCGACAGCGGCGTCGCCGACATGAACAACGTGGCGGACGGGTCGTTCGCCGGCTCGGTGATCGCCGCGCTGTTCCTGCGGCGCTTCGTCAAGCAGGCCCGTCGCTTCGTGCATTTCGACATCTACGGCTGGCGTCCCGGAGGCAGGCCGTCCGAGTATAAGGGCGGTGAACCGCAGGGTGCACGGGCACTGTTCGCGCTGCTCTCGGCCTGGCCGCTGACGTGAAGCGTGCGCGGAGAGGCACATGAGCGCTGGGACGCTCGACCCCCGTCGCCACCCCTACCGCGCCGACTTGGCCGCGGAGGCGCTGCGCGGCCGGGTCGCGGCAACGCGCTATACGGCGGGTACGCTGCGGCAGGTCGCCCACTCCGCGCCCCCCCTGCACGGGCGTCCCGACGCGCACAGCGCCCGAGTGAGCGAGGCGCTGTTCGGCGAGATCGCCACCGTATACGAGGAGGCGCAGGGTTGGGCCTGGACGCAGCTGCAGCACGACGGCTACGTCGGCTATCTGCGCGCGGACGCGCTGAGTGCCAAGGTGCGCCGCACCACCCATCGCGTCGCGGTACTCGGCACGTTCCTCTACCCGGCACCCGACATCAAGGCCCCGCCGTGCCTGCCCCTGAGCATGAACGCCGAAGTTGCCGTCGCGGAGGTGGGAAGCGCCTTTGCCAGGCTCGACGACGGCAGCTTCCTGCCCGCGCGCCACATCGCCGAGCTCGACCGCCACGCCGGCGATTTCGTGACGGTGGCGGAAGCGTTCATCGGCGTGCCCTACCTATGGGGTGGCAAGACGCGGCTCGGGGTGGACTGCTCGGGCTTGCTGCAGCTCGCGCTGCACGCTGCCGGCATCCCTTGTCCCCGCGACAGCGACATGCAGCTTGCCTCGGTCGGCCACGCGCTCGCCGTAAGCGCCGATCTCCAAGGGCTGGCACGTGGGGACATGGTGTTCTGGCCGGGACACGTTGGCGTCATGGTCGACGCTTTTACGCTGCTGCACGCCAACGCCCACCATATGGCCGTGGCTGCCGAGCCGGTGCGCACGGCTGCCGATCGCGCGCAGCGCCTCGGTACGGCGATCGCCGGCGTCAAGCGGCTGGGCCCGCGCGCGCCGACGTGCGGCTGAACCGATCCCCAGTGCCGAGGCCGCGCCCCGATCGATGCACGCGTGCTTGACCGTGCTGCCCGCGGTGGCCGAAGGCAACGGCATTTCCGGCCGTCGATGAGCGAGCGCGCCCGGCGGAGGCAAGCGCCCGCGCACAGCGCCGGCCACAGGACGCCGCCTCGGCCTACGCCGCACGCACCCAGACGTGGTTGTCGTGGAACGCGGCCCCTCCCGCCGGCGCGCCCTGCACGGCGCTCGTCAGCGTGTTGATGCCTTCGCCGCCTTCGAAGTGTGCGTTCGGCGCGATGCTCTCGACGATCACGACGCCGCGCTGCACGCCGGGAAAGGCCTCGGCCGACAGCACGATCTCGCCGCGCTCATTGCCCATGCGCACGCGCGCCCCGTCGGCAAGCGCGAGTGCGGCGAGATCATCAGGGTGCATCTTGACGCGCGGTTTGCCGAATTTCGCCTGGCTGGTCGCCGTTTCATTGAACGAGGAGTTGAGATAGTCGCGCGCCGGACTGGTCGCGAGCCGGAAGGGGTGCGCGGCGTCTGCCCGTTCGATCACGTCCCAATGATCGGGCAGCGCCGGCATGTCGCGGCCGAGCCCCCAGTCGTGGTTGCGCGCCACCGGCACGTTGCCCCAGTCCGGCTTGAAGCGGAACTTGCCGCCCGGATAGGCGAAGCCCCCAACGTAATGCGCGGTCGCGAAATCCGGCTGGCAGTCGATCCATTTCTTCTCCTCAAGCTCGGCGAGCGAACCCCAGCCGGAGTTGCGCAGCGTCCAATCGATGATCTCGCGCGGGCTCATGGCAAAGCCCCGGTGCCGCGCACCGAGGCGTTGGGCGAGCGCGGCGATCACCTCGTGGTTGCTGCGGCATTCGCCCGGCGGCTCGATCAGCTTCGGGCCGAACAGAATGTGCTGATGGCCGCCGCCCTGGTAAATGTCGTCGTGCTCGAGGAACATGGTCGCCGGCAGCACGACGTCGGCCAGGGCCGCGGTGGCGGTCATGAACTGCTCGTGCACGCAGCAGAACAAGTCCTCGCGCGCAAAGCCGGCCTTCACCTTGCGCTGCTCGGGCGCAACCTGCACAGGATTGGTGTTTTGAATCAGCAGCGCCGTGACCGGCGGGCCGCCCTTGAGGTCGTAGGCATCACCGGTCAGCACCGGGCCGATGCGCGACTGGTCGAGAACGCGAACGCTCGGATCCTGCACGTCCAAGCCCTCGATCAGCGTGCGGTTCCAATGGAAGATCGCACCGTTGTTGTGAAAGCCGCCGCCGCCCTCGTGCTGCCAAGCGCCGGTCACCGCCGGGATGCACAGCGCGGCATGCATGTTGTGTGCGCCGTTGCGCGAGCGGGCAAAGCCGTACCCGAGGCGGAAGTAGGTGCGCGGCGTGGTGCCGACCATGCGCGCGAAGGTCTCGATCTCCTCGACCCGCAGCCCGGTGATGGCGCTGGCCCATTGCGGCGTGCGCGTCTTGAGATGCTGTGCCAGTTCGTGCGGATGATCTGTGAACTGCTCAAGATACGGCCAGTTGGCGTAGCCGTCGCGAAACAGCACGTGCATGACCGCGCATGCCAGCGCTCCATCGGTGCCTGGCCGCAGGCACAGTGCCAGGTCCGCCTGGGCCATGGTGCCGTTGTGGTAGACATCGACGGCAACGATCTTGGCACCCCGCTGCTTGCGCGCGCGCGCCGCGTGCGTCATGACGTTGACTTGGGTGTTGACGGGATTGGTACCCCAGATCACCACCAGGTCCGACTGCGCCATCTCGCGCGGGTCGGGGCCGGCGAGCCTGCCGGTGCCGGCAATGAAGCCGGTCCATGCGAGCGTCGTGCAGATCGAGGCGTACATCACCGAGTAGCGCTTGGCATGGCGCAGGCGGTTGATGCCGTCGCGCATGAGCAGCCCCATGGTTCCCGCATAGTAGTAGGGCCACACCGCCTCCGGCCCGTGGCGCCGCTCGGCGATGAGCAAGGCCTCGGCGGTGAGGTCGAGCGCATCCTCCCAGCCGATGCGCTCGAAGCGAGCGGAGCCCTTGCCGCCGCGGCGCCGTAGCGGGTGGAGCAGGCGGTCGGGGTGATGAACGCGCTCCTGGTAGCGCGCGACCTTGGCGCAGATTACGCCGGCGGTGTAGCTGTTGTCGGCCGCTCCCGACACCCGGCCGATGCGATTGTTGCCGATGAGCTCCACATCGAGCGCGCACGTCGAAGGGCAATCATGCGGACAGGCGGAGTGGCCGACGGCAATGCGGGAGGGCGCATTCATGGGTATCACCCGAAGCTAGCGCACCAGGCTAGCCGAGTTCGGGAGCCTGGCGAAAGAGGGATCGCCACGGGGAGGCCAGAGGGAGGCCATGGGCAGTCCAGGGGCAGTCCAGGGGCAGTCCAGGGGCAGGCCACGCGCGGGCCAGGGTCGGGCCAGGGTCCGGGCCAGGGTCCGGGCCAGGGTCCGGGCCAGGGTCCGGGCCAGGGTCGAACCAGGGTCGGAGCAGGGGCAAGCTAGCCGACGATCTCCTCGTCGCGAAAGGCGAGCGCGATCTCCGCAGCGGCGTTGCTGGCACTGTCGGAGCCGTGCACGGAATTGCGCTCGATCGACTGTCCAAAGCGCCGGCGGATGCTGCCCTCCGCGGCCTTGCCCGGATCGGTGGCCCCCATCGCGTCGCGGTATTTCTGAATGGCGTTTTCCCCCTCCAGCACCTGCAGCACGATCGGTCCCGAGATCATGAACTTGACCAGGTCATGGTAGAAGGGCCGCTGCCTGTGCACGGCATAGAACGCCTCGGCCTGGTGCGCGTCCCAGCGCACGCGCTTTTGGGCGATGATGCGCAGGCCGGCGGCCTCGATTACCGCATTGATCGCCCCCGTCTGGCCGCGCGCGGTGGCGTCCGGCTTGATGATGGACAAGGTGCGCTCGATCGCCATCCGCTACCCCCGGGTGTTGGGATTCTGCTGGCCTGGCGCGGGCTTATAGGCGATCGCGGCGCCGCCCTCAAGCGCGCGACGCAGCGCCGCGCCTGCCGGCCGCCCCCCGGGCCTGCCTCCACGCCGCCATCTCTCTGCGGCACACGATTGACGCCGGACCAACAATTATCTGAATCTGAGCCCAAAATGGCCGTCTAACGCGGACCATGATCGGCCGCTAATAGATGCAACGGTACGGGCATCAGAGTACGGGCATCCGTGCTGCCGCAAACAAACAGCGCCGGAACCAACCGCATGACAGCGCCGCCCTCTCAGACGCAATGGTACCTTGCCCGCGACGGCCAGCAGTTCGGCCCGCTGAGCGAGGCGGAGCTGGCGAAGTTCATCGACCTTGGCCATCTGCAGCCGACGGATCTGCTCTGGCGCGACGGGTTTCCCGATTGGCGCCCGGCCTTGGCGGTGTTCCCGCGCAAGCCAGCCGCACCCGCCCGCGTGGCGGCGCCGCCGATGGCTGCCACGGCGCAGCCGCGGCGCGAGGGACTGGCGACCATGCCGGCGAACCGTGCGGCAGCGTATGCGGATAATCGCGTCGCTCCCGCATACAGCGACAACCCGTTTGCCGCGCGGCCGGCACCCGTGCGGGCGATGCCGCCTCAGGAGACCGAGGCGGCGCGCTCCTTACCCGGGCTGGTGAAGCTCGCCGCGCTCGCTCTGATTGCGCTCGCCATCCTCGTCGGCGTCCTGTGGTACGGCACTGGTCGGCGCACGCACGCTGGGGGCGCTCCAAGCGCTTTGCCGCTGCTGTCGGATGCGAACCGACCCAAGGATTTCGAGGTTCCACCGTTCGCAGGCTTCACCGGGTCGCCGGAGACGATCAATGCCACGCTACAGGGGACGCCATTGTGGCGTGTCCTCAAGCGCGCCTTCCCCGATTGGTATGCGGAGCGCCTCAAGGAAATCGCCGCGCTTGCGGCGCAGAAGCAGGACGATGCCGCCATTGGGCAGCAAATGGCGAAGGCGCTGGTCGCGCTGCGCCGGCAGAACGTCAACTACGCCCTCTCGGCGAGCTTTCCCAGGATCAAGGCCGTTGCGGTGACCTTCTATGAGAACGTCGTCGGACTGCAGAAGCAGAGCAGCGAAGCCTGCTTCGATTTCATCTCGCAGGGCGAGGCGAGCCCGACCATCGTCGGCCTGCTGCGCGGCTCGCCGCACGTCGCCCGCTTGCAAGCGCAGCTGACGGCGGTATTTGAGGCAATCGCCGACGGGCGCACAACGCCGCGCGTCTATCCGCAGCCGCACAAGACCGACTACGACGCCCTCGCCAGCGACCTCACGCGGCGCGGCTGGACGCAGGCGGACATGCAGCTCTTCTCCGACGAGCGCGCGCTGGCACACGCCGGGGCGGCCAAGGTGTGCCAGATGGTGCAGGACTGGTTTGCCGCCCAGCTCGCGGTCTCCGACCAGGACATGCAGCTGCGCCTGC
>JBPYEF010000008.1:0-12779 GCA_051985875.1 Hyphomicrobiaceae bacterium | reverse complement strand
CTCGCTCCAGCCGACGATGCCGCCGTCGGTCGTCAGCTTGAGGAAATGGTAGTTGCGCCAGCCGGCGTCGCAGGCAAACGTCTCAACGCGCGATACCCTCATGCCCAGCCTCTGTTGTCGCGGCGGCGCGCGGCCACGGCAGGTCGCTATTCCGCGGCTTGCCGGCGCGCCGCGCGCGGCAGGTCGAGTTCGCCCCACAGTGTCGTCAGCGCCGTGAGCAGGCGGGCGATGTCGGCATCGGAGTGTTGCGGGCTCGGCGTAAGGCGCAGCCGCTCGGTGCCGCGCGGCACGGTCGGATAGTTGATCGGCTGCACGTAGATTGCAAAGCGCTCTAGCAGGGCATCGGTCATGCGCTTGGTCAGCACGGGATCGCCGACGAGGATCGGCACGATGTGGCTTGCGTTGTCGATCACCGGCAGGCCCGTCGTGCGCAGGCCGGCCTTCAGGGCCTGCACGCGCTCCTGCTGGCGCCGGCGCTCGCTGCTGCTGGTCTTGAGGTGGCGGATGCTGGCAACGGCGCCCGCGGCGATCGCCGGGGCGAGCGAGGTCGTGAAGATGAAACCCGGAGCGTAGCAGCGGATGGCATCGCAGATCTCGGCGCTCGCGGCGATGTAGCCGCCCATGATACCGAAACCCTTGGCCAAGGTGCCATTGATGATGTCGACGCGCTGCATCACGCCGTCGCGCTCGGCAACGCCACCCCCGCGCGGACCATAGAGGCCGACCGCGTGCACCTCGTCGAGGTAGGTGAGCGCGCCGTAGCGGCACGCCAGATCGCAGATGGCGCCGATCGGCGCAATCGCCCCGTCCATCGAGTAGACGGATTCGAAGGCAATCACCTTCGGCCGTCCGGCCTCGACCGCCGCGAGCTGCGCCTCGAGGTCGGCCAGATCGTTGTTGCGCCAAATGCGCTTCTCACCGCCGCCGTTGCGAATGCCGGCGATCATCGAGGCATGGTTCTTCTCGTCGGAGAAGACGATCGAGCCGGGCAGCAGCCGCTGCAGCGTCGCCAGCGTCGTGTCGTTGGCGACGTAGGCTGAGGTGAACAGCAGCGCCGCGGGCTTGGCGTGCAGATCGGCGAGCTCGCGCTCCAGGGCGATGTGATAGTGGGTGGTGCCGGAGATGTTGCGCGTACCCCCCGAGCCGGCACCGGCCGCATCGAGCGCGGCATGCATGGCGGCGAGCACCGCGGGGTGCTGGCCCATGCCTAGGTAGTCGTTGGAGCACCATACGGTGATCGGGCGCTCACCCGCAGCCGTGAAGTGGCGGGCGCCGGGATAGCCGCCGCGCTCGCGCCCGATCTCCGCAAACACCCGGTAGCGGCCTTCGTCCTTCAAGGCCTGCAAAGCACGCGCGAATGCCGTTCCGTAGTCCATTGGCGGATGTCTTCCACGCATGGCCACATTGTATACGAGCAAGGGGGAGGTGTAAGCCCGTTGATTGTCGCATGGCTTTGCCCACTGAGGGCACCGGGCCCTGGCCGCACGCGGCGGGTCGAGGGTTCAAGCAAGCGCGGCAATGCCCTTGGCGCATCTTCAACTGGCCGGCGCGCTCGCGCACATCGCGTGGCCAGCTAATAGGCCGCCGCTTCCGGGCCGACACCGTCTTTCAGATAGATGTCGCGGCGAAACTGGACGACGCCATCCGCAGTGGCCCAGGCCGTGATGTACACGAAGTAAAGCGGGATCGGCTTCTTCAGGGTGACATCGCGCCGCTCGCCGCTCTCCTTCATGTGCTGAACGTGCTCGGGCTTCCAGCCCTGATCGGCCAGCACCCAGGCGGCGAGCTGCTCGATGCCCTGCACGCGCACGCAGCCCGAACTCGCGGCGCGGAAACTGTGACCAAACAGCGACTGGGAGGGCGTGTCGTGCATGTACACGGAATGCGAGTTGTTGAAGTTGATCTTGACGAAGCCGAGTGGATTGTCGGGACCCGGCTGCTCGCGAAAGGTGAGGCTCTTGGTCCCTGGCGCGTCCCAGTTGATCCGCTGAGGGTCAAGCTTCCTGCCATCGCCGCCGTAGGCGTCGATATGGTATTTGGCGAGCACGCTCTGGCCGCGGCGCGCCATGTCGCGCCCCTTGGGGATGAGGTCCTTCTCGATCACCGTCGGCGGCAGGTGCCATACGGCGTTGAAGTTGAGCTCGTGAATGGTCGACGTCAGCATCGGCGTTGGCCGGTCGGGCTTGCCGACGACGCCGGAGTGGCGCGACACCACGCGGTCTCCCTCGATCGCCTCGATTTGCGCGGAGGGAATGTTAACGACCACGTATTTTCTGCCGAGCGGTTTGGGAAAAGCGAGCAGCCGCTGCAGGTTGATCTTGAGCTGTTGCAGCCGCTCCGTCGCCGGCACGTTGAGCGCCAGAATGGTGTGCCGGTCGAGGACGCCCGTGGGGGCCAGGCCATTGGAGGCCTGGTAGCGCCGCACCGCCTTCTCCACGTAGTAGTCGAAGTTCTGCCCGTTGCCGGGCTGCTCGAGGTCGCCCGAGAGCAGCAGGCGCTTGCGCAGCAAGAGGACGGCTGCATGCGTTGCGCCCCGCCGCAAGGCGACGTCGGGCAGCGCTTCCCAGCCGCCGGCAGCGGCAATTTCGCCATAGCGCCTGATGGCGGCGCGCGTCGGCGCGAGGTTGGAGGGGCTAAGCGTCGGATAGCCGCGCGGCGGGGTTGCCTCCCACTCCCTGGCAAAGGCCCGGTCGCTCGGGTCGCTCTCGGCGGCATAGGCCGACCCCGGAAACCGCGGCCAGCTTGCATCCTCAGCGCGCGCCGGGCCCGCGGCTATCACCCCAGCCAAGCAAACCGCGAAGCCCCCTGCCAGGCTCATGGTCGCGCGCATGATCGGCCCCGTTCGCCCAGCCGCGAAGCTGCGGTATTCGTGCGGCAACGAGAAGCAAAAAGGCCGCCGGCGCGCCCTGCAGCTGGGGACGTGGTGCGACCTGGACACGCCGCACGCGCGGCTACTGCGCGGCGTCGAGTGAGAATTGCAGCTCGGCGAGCCGGCTGTAGCGGCCGCCCTTGCGGACAAGGTCGGCATGCCTGCCCTCCTCGACGAGCCGTCCCTCCTCGAGCACGAGAATGCGGCTTGCGCGCTGCACGGTCGCCAGGCGATGGGCGATGACGAGCGTGGTTCGTGCACCGGTCAGCCGCTCGAGCGCCCTCTGCACGGCGGCTTCGCTCTCCGCATCGAGCGCGCTCGTCGCCTCGTCGAGCAGCAGGATCGGCGCGTCGCGCAGCAGGGCGCGTGCAAGCGCGATGCGCTGGCGCTGCCCCCCGGACAGCGTAATGCCACGCTCCCCAAGGCGCGTTGCATAGCCCTCGCTCATGGCGGTGATGAATGCGTCGGCCTGAGCCGCCATCGCCGCGCGCCGCACATCGGCATCGCTCGCCTGCGGCGCGCCATAGCGTATGTTGTCGGCGATGCTCGCCTGGAACAGCGCAGCGTCCTGGGCGACGAGGGCGATGCGTGCGCGCAGTGCCTCGGGATCGACCTCGGCGACCGGCAGGCCATCGACAGCTACTAGGCCGGACTGCGGATCATAGAAGCGCAGGATCAGATTGAAGATCGTGCTCTTGCCCGCCCCCGACGCACCGACCAGGGCAACCGTCTCGCCGCGGGCGATCGCAAAGCTGATGCCGTTCAGTGCGGAGTGGGCAGGGCGCGCCGGGTAGGCAAAGCGCACGTCCTTGAAGCTGACACTGCCGAGTGGCGGCTCGGGCAGCGGCCTGGGGTGCACAGGGGCGCGGATCTCCGGCACGACCGCGCGCAGCTCGAGCAGCCGCTCTGCGGCACCGGCTGCCTGTGCGAGCTCGCCCCACACCTCGGCAAGCTCGGCGACGGCGCCCGCAGCCAATAGCGCATAGAGCACGAACTGCCCGAGACGGCCGCCGGTGATCTCCCCGCCGATCACCAGGTGGGCGCCAAACCACAGAATGGCGACGATGCTGGCAACCACCAGTGCAATGGCCAGCGCCGTCAACCCGGCGCGCGCCCACAGCCGCGTGCGCGCCGCTTGGAAAGCGCGTTCGACGCTCGCCGCAAAACGCCGGGCCACGGTCGCCTGCTGACCGAAGGCGTGCATGGTCATCACCGCGCTCAGGTTGTCGGCGGCGAAGGCCGACGCGTCGGCGAGACGATCTTGGGCAGCGCGCGACAACCGCCGCACGGCCCGCCCGTAGGCAAGCAGCGGAAAAACGATCAGCGGAATGGCGCCGATCGCCAGCAGGGCCAGGGTCGCGCTGGTGACGAACATCATGACGAGCGCGCCGGCGAGCATGATGCTGTTGCGCAACGCCTGGCTGACCGCGGTCCCGGCCGCGGCCTTGATCTGGGTGGTGTCGGCGGTGAGCCGGCTCATGATTTCGCCCGAGTGGGTGCGCTCGTAGAACGCCGGCCCGAGCGTCGTCAGATGCCGGAACGTCTCCGCACGCAGATCGGCAACGACCCGCTCCCCGAGCCAGTTCACGGCATAAAAACGCCCCGCGCTGGCGATCGCCAACACCAACCCGACGACGATCAGCATGGCAAAGTAGCGATCGATGAACACTCCGTCGCGGCCGGAGAACCCGAGATCGATCATGCGCCGCACGGCGAGTGGGATGGCGAGCATGGTGGCGGAAGAGATGAGCAGGCCGGCAAGCGCCGCCACCACCATGGCAGGATGGCGCGCGACATAGGGCTTGAGCGCCAGCAGCGGCCGCAGCTGCCGGGATCGGGGGGCGGCCGGATTGTGATCGGACTTCACGTCGGGCACCAAGGGCCTCGCCTCAGGGGCGCTGGCACCAGAGTGCCCGGAGCGGGTGGGGTCGGGCAAGCGGCGATTGGCCGCTGGCGCGCCGCGCACGGCGCTTGTGCGCCGGGTCGGGCTACAGTATGACGGACGCGGATCGGGCCCACGCGTTTCCGCCACCCCCGCAGAGACCAGCCATGAAAAAGACCGAGGATTTTCATCCCGACTACCACCAGATCAAGGTGGTGCTGACCGACGGCAGCGAGTTCATGACGTATTCGACCTACGGCAAGGAAGGCGACACGCTGACCCTCGACATCGATCCGAAGACGCATCCGGCCTGGACCGGTGGAAACCAGCACCTGGTCGACCGCGGCGGGCGCCTGTCGCGCTTCAAAAAGAAGTTCGAAGGGATGTTCTAGGCCCGGCGCATGTCCTCGCCGCGGGGGGATCCGACCCCCAGCAGGCGACCCGTTCGACCCGATCAGTACGCAACTTCAATACGCGACCCGCTAGTACGCGACTTCCCCGACCGGGCCCCAGACGCGCCTTTGGCCGCTGGCCTTTTCACCCGAGGGCTCGCTCAGGCGCGCGCGGCGCGGCGTCGCGGTTTGGCAAAGGCCTCTTCGAGGCGGGTGACCTGAGCGCCGACCGGGTTATCGGCCGGAACCGCCTCGGCAACCACCACCTCGATGGCGCGGTCGAGCTGCACGATGCGGTCGTTGAGCTTGGCTGCGGCATCGATCAAGCCGCGCAATCCCTCCGGCAGCTCGCTGTAGCCGAGAATATGCGACGACCGCGTCGCGGCGCGCAGCTTGACGCGTCCGCGCTTGACGCGCGCCTCTTGCGCCGTGATCTCGCCCTGCTTCTGGGCGCGGCGGATCATCAGCCAGGAGGCGAGTTCGAGCAGCCGCGTGGTCAACCGCATGCTTTCCGTCGCATACAGCACGGAGGTCGGTGGCGCGAGGCGGCGCGCCTCGCGGCGGCCCGCCCCGTCCAGATAGGCGGCGGTTCGCTCAACCAGCGCCATGCCCTCCTTGAAGATCGCGTCGAACTGATCGGAGGCGGCGAAGCGCTCACCGAACGAGACGGTGTTCCCCGCCGGCGCTTCACTGTGTACAGGGGTGCTCATCACGCGACTCGACACGACCGGAAAGATCTGGGTGATGCATGTTACCGCACGCCACCTTCGCAGGCGAGAGTTTAGGAAGTCGGCCCCCAGAAAAGGCGCGTCCGACGTCGCAGGAAAAAGGAGCCGCCGTGAGGCGGCTCCGGAGTCAAACAGGGAGGCGTCAAACGGAGTGGACAGGAGCCACTCGCATCCAGATGACTGGATGCGGCGATGATCGCACCGGGTTGGCTAACAAACCGTAAAGGACTGTGGCGCAGCAGGAACGTGTGGCCGCAAAGCCGCGGGTACCCTCGAGGCCTGCACAGACGAACGCAAGCGGAACAGCCGGCCTAGCCTGCGCTATCTGCCGGATCGGGGGTGGCGGCACCGGGCCGCAATTCATCGTGCAACGTCGCGGGCCCGCAGTTCTGCTCCCCGACGGCGCAGCGCGTGCTCGCCGGACATAGCCGCACCGCGCGCTGCAGCGCGCTGTCGGGAGAGGCAAACTCGCCGAGCCAGGATGGCTCTGCCGCGCCGAACGCGGCTTTGAGCCACGCGCTCGGAACCGTGGGCGGCAAACGCGTCCCCCTCGAGACCTCGAGCACCACGTAATTGGCAACGTCACCGACGATGAGCTTGAGGAGCTCTGCGCGCGTACCACCGAAACGCGCGTGATAAATGGCGCAGCGTTGTGGCTCTCCTTCCTCGGCCCACCCTGCCGCACCGTGGCCCGGGCCGGGCTCGGCGCGGTCATCGGGCGTCACGCGCGCGTCGGCGCGATGCAGTGCGTGGCCGGCGGTGAGGGCGACACAGGCGGTCGCCAGCAGCGCCGCCGCTCCGAGCACACCGCGCATGGCTAGGGTTTGAATACCGCGGCGGCGGCGGCCTCGTGCACCTTCTTGGCGCTGAGCTCGACCTTTACGCGCTCGATCTCCGCGGCGAGCACGGCAATGCGGGCCTCGAGCTCGGCCTGCGACAGAGTGCGCAAGTCATCACCGACAGTGACACCCTTGGTAGCTCGCGGCTGCAGATCATCCCAGTCCATGCGCCAACCTGGCACGACTTCGCCCTTGTCTCAAGCCTCTCCGTTGGGCAACTCTCGCCGGCGCCGGCGCACGCGATGCGCTGGCGCCCGGAGAGAGCGATGGCCAACGTCCCCGAGACCATGACCGCGATCGCCATCTCCGCCGCGGGCCCGCCCGACGTGCTGCAGCCCGTTTCGCTGCCGACCCCCAAGCCGGGCGCGGGCCAGATCCTCGTCAAGGTTGCGGCCGCGGGCGTAAACCGGCCCGACGTGGCCCAGCGCATGGGCGTCTACCCACCGCCGCCCGGCCGCTCCCCGTTGCCGGGGCTCGAGGTTGCCGGCGAGATCGCCGCCTTAGGGCCGGGCGTGACCCGCTGGCAGGAGGGTGACCGCGTGTGCGCGCTGGTCAACGGCGGGGGGTATGCGCAGTTTTGCCTCGCCGAGGATGCGATCGCCCTGCCGTTCCCCTCGGGGCTCGAGGCAATCGCGGCGGCGGCGGTACCGGAGACCTTCTTTACCGTGTGGCACAACGTGTTCGAGCGAGGGCGGCTCGCCGCGGGGGAATGGTTGCTGGTGCATGGGGGAACGAGCGGCATCGGCACCACCGCGATCCAGCTTGCCAAGGCGTTCGGCGCGCACGTGCTCGCGACCGCGGGCTCGGCCGCCAAGTGCCGTGCCTGCCTCGCCCTCGGCGCCGATCGGGCGATCAATTACCGGAGCGAGGATTTCGTCGCCGCCGCCAGGGAGGCGAGTGGCAGGGGTATCGACGTCATCCTCGACATGGTCGGCGGCGACTATGCCGAGCGCAACATCGCTGCCGCGGCCGAGGACGGTCGGATCGTACAGATCGCCACGCTCGGCGGCGCGGACGTGCGCTTGAACCTCGCACGCCTCATGGTCAAGCGCCTGACCCTCACCGGCTCGACGCTGCGCCCGCGCACACGCGCGTTCAAGGCGCACCTTGCCGGCGCGGTGGAGGCCAAGGCGTGGCCCCTGCTGGCGGCAGGCAAGGTCAAGGTCGTCATCGACGCAACCTTCCCGCTGACGAAGGCGGCCGACGCGCACCGCCGGCTCGAATCGAGCGAGCACATCGGCAAGCTGGTGCTCACGCCGTGAGGCTGCGGGCGCGGCCGGTCAGTCGAGCTCCATCCCGTCCATGCCGGAATTCTTGCGCACGCGGGCGATCATTTCGCGCACGCGCGCGCCCGCGGTCACCGGATCGTCGACCTGCGCGTCCTCGGCACCACGCCGCCAGCCTTCGCACACGGCAAGGCGACCGAAGCCCGCCTGGATGACGCGGCCGGTGATGTCTCCGGCTTGCTCGCTGGCGAGATAGACGACGATTGGGGCAACCCACTTCGGGTCTCGCATGGCGCGCTGTTGCGCCGTGATCTCGCGCAGGCCTTCGGTCATGCGCGTCTGTGCCGAGGGAGATATCGCATTGACCGTGATGCCGTAGCGCCGCAGCTCGCGCGCGGCAATGACCGTGAAAGCGGCAATCCCCGCCTTGGCCGCGCCGTAATTCGTCTGGCCGACGTTGCCGTAGATGCCCGACGTCGAGGTCGTGTTGATGATGCGCGCCGCAACCGGGCGGCCGAGTCTCTTGCTTTCATCGCGCCAGTGAGCCGCGGCATGACGCGAGGGCGCAAAGGTCCCTTTGAGGTGCACCCTGATCACGTCATCCCATTCCTCCTCTTCCATGTTGGTCAACATGCGATCGCGCAGGTTGCCGGCATTGTTGATCAGCACGTCGAGGCGACCGAAGTGGGCTAGCGTCGCATCGATCATCGCCTTGGCACCGTGCCAATCGCTGACGTCCGCGGCATTGGTGATCGCCTCTCCTCCGGCCTGCCGGATCGCGGCAACCGTCGCGTTGGCGGGCGCGGCGTCGTTGCCGCGCCCATCGACGGCGGCACCGATGTCATTGACCACAACCTTGGCCCCGTGGGCGGCAAGCAGCAGCGCGTGCTGCCGACCAAGTCCCCCACCTGCACCGGTCACAATTGCAACCCTTCCCTCACACAGGCGCGCCATCATGCCCCTCCCTCATCTCGCAAACGCGTGCCGAACGCGCGATTCTCCAACCCCTCGGGCGACCGCGCTTGCAGCCGCTGCCGAGGTCGTGCGGCTCGCGGAGTGTGTTATCCCCTTGCGGTCGCGGCAAGGCAATCGCGCGGCCGCCGCGCGAAGCAGTGCGGGCGCGCCGCCACCAGCGTGCGGCGCCCAGCAGCGTTCGGTGCGCTCCCCGATGCTTGCGCCACCCGCCGCGAGGTTTACAACGCGCTTGGCAGCGGAACCCGCAACGGAGAAACGCGGTGCGGACCGGAAGCTCGCGGAAACGCAAGAGGGAACATGTCCACAGCCGCCGCAAGGCCGTTCACGCTCCACGTCCCCGACGCGCAGATTGCCGATCTCAAGCAACGGCTGGCACTGACGCGCTGGCCAGATGAAGCGCCGCTCGCGCCCTGGTCGACGGGCACGAGCCTTGCCTATATGCAGCGCATCACCGAGTACTGGCGCACGCAGTTCGACTGGCGGCATTGGGAGGCCAAGCTCAACGCCTTTCGCCAATTCAAGGTCACGGTCGGCGGCATCGCGCTGCACTTTATTCATGAGCCGGGCCGCAGGGCCGATGCCATGCCGCTGCTCATCTCGCACGGATGGCCGGGATCGGTGTTCGAATTCCACCGGCTGATCCCGTTGCTCAGCGAGCATTTCACGGTGGTCGCTCCCTCGCTGCCGGGCTACACCTTATCGTTCACGCCGGGGCAAAGGCGCTTTGGCATCGTGGAAATCGCCGACCTCTACGCGACGCTGATGCGCGATGTCCTCGGCTATCAGCGTTTCGGCGCTCAGGGCGGCGATTGGGGCGCCTTCGTCGCCTCGGTGCTGGCGCAGCGCCATCCCGAGCAGCTGCGCGGGATCCACCTCAATCTCCTGGCGGTGCGGCGCGACGCCAAGCTGTCGGGTACCGCGTCGGCCGAGGAAAGAGCGTTCCTGCGGCAGCTCAGCGACTTTCTCAAGGAAGAGACCGGCTACCAGTGGATTCAGGGCACCAAGCCGCAGACACTGGCCTTCGCGCTCACGGATTCGCCGACCGGATTGGCGGCTTGGATCGTCGAGAAGTTCCGCACCTGGACCGACTGCGGCGGCGACCCCGAAACCGCGGTCAGCCGCGACGAGATGCTGGCCAACATCGCCCTGTACTGGTTCACCGGTGCCATCGGTTCGGCGTTCTGGCCCTATTATGCGCGCATGCACGGCCCCTGGCCGATCCGCGACGGGGAGCCGATCACCGTACCGATGGGTTATGCCGAATTTCCCAAGGAGATCCTCACCCCGCCGCGCGCGCTGGCGGCGCGCACCTACGGCGACATCCGCCGCTGGAGCGTGATGCCGAAGGGTGGCCATTTTGCCGCGCTCGAACAGCCCGAGGCGCTTGCCGCAGAGATCATCGCCTTCTTTCAGGGGTTGGAGGGTGGTGCGCCCTTGCACGGGTGATTGCTGCGCAAGCCTTGCCCGCGCGTCACGCGCCCCGCCGGCGAGAGCGGTGCACCAGGCGGCCAGGATTGACAAAGGCCGGCGGCCACCGTCAGCTCTCGCCACCCGCACCTTGCTGCGCAGGCAATCCGATGGCTCCCCGTACGCTGTTTGCAAAGCTGTGGCAGGCCCACACGCTCGCCGATCTCGGCGACAACGCTTACTTGCTGCATGTCGACCGGCACCTGCTGCACGACCTCGGCGGCTCCAGCGGGTTGCTCGACCTCAAGCGGCGGGGGCTCAAGGTGCACAGCCCGGAGTTGACGTTCGCCACCCCCGACCACGCCATCTCCAGTGCACCGGGCCGCGCTGGTACGTCCCAGGTTGGCGCCGAGTTGCTCGCCGCGCTGCGCGAGGAGACCGCGGCGGCGGGCATTCGCCTGTTTGACGTCGGTGCACCCGGCCAGGGCATCGTGCACGTGATGGGGCCCGAGCTCGGCTTGAGCCTGCCCGGGTCGCTGATTGTTTGCGGCGACAGCCACACTTGCACCCACGGTGGCCTTGGTGCGCTGGCGTTCGGCATCGGCTCGAGCGAGTTGGCGCACGTGCTCGCCACCCAAACCCTCGTGCAGCGGCGCCCACAGACGATGCGCATCGACTGTACCGGACGGCTCGCAGACGGCGTGACGCCGAAGGACCTCATTCTCTACGTGATCGGCAAGATCGGCGCCGCGGGGGGCACCGGCTATGCCGTCGAATATGCCGGCAGCGCCATCGCCAGCCTCGGGGTCGAAGGGCGATTGACGGTGTGCAATCTGTCGATCGAACTCGGCGCCAAGATGGGCTTCGTTGCACCAGACGATACCACCTACGCCTACATCGCCGGCCGCCCGTACGCGCCGAAAGGCGCGATGTGGGATCGCGCGCTCGCCGCCTGGCGGCAATTGCCGAGCGACGCCGAGGCGCGCTACGAGCGGGAGGTTGCGATCGATGCGGGGGCGATCGCCCCGCAGGTGAGCTGGGGGACGAGCCCCGAGCACGTGATCGCCGTCGATGCGCCCATTCCCGATCCTGCTGCCGCTGGCGACCCGGGCCGGCGCCGGGCGATGGAGGCCGCGCTTGCATACATGGGCCTCTCCCCGGGTACGACGCTCGCCGGCACCAAGGTCGACTGGGTGTTCATAGGCTCGTGCACCAACAGCCGCATTTCCGACCTGCGCGCCGCCGCCGCTGTAGTCCGCGGTCGCAAGGTGGCGCCCGGCGTCAATGCCTGGGTCGTCCCGGGCTCCGAGCTGGTCAAGCGCGAGGCAGTGGCCGAAGGATTAGATCGCGTGTTTACCGCGGCGGGCTTTGCATGGCGCGAGCCCGGCTGCTCCATGTGCCTGGCCGCCAACGGCGAGACCGTCGCACGCGGGCAGCGCTCGATCTCCACCTCGAACCGCAATTTCGTCGGTCGACAGGGGCCGGGTGCACGCACCCACCTTGCCAGTCCGGCGATGGCCGCGGCGGCGGCGATCGGCGGCGTGATCACCGACGTGCGCCGCATGGAGCTCGGCTGATGCAGCACTTCACGACGCTTTCGGCAATCGCCGCACCCCTGCTCGGCGAAAACATCGATACCGACGTGATCATTCCGATCGCGCGCATGGTCGGCAATGCGGCGCGCGGAACGCTCGGGCCGTGGTGCTTCGGCCCGCTGCGCTATCGCCCTGACGGATCGCCGAATCCGGAGTTCATCCTCAACCGCGAGCCCTACCGTCGGGCACAGATTCTCTTGACCGGCGTCAATTTCGGCTGCGGCTCCTCGCGCGAGGCGGCGGTGTGGTCGCTTGCCGAGTTCGGCATTCGCTGCGTGATTGGCTCGAGCTTCGGCGACATCTTCTTCAACAACTGTTTTCAGAACGGCCTACTGCCGGTGGTCCTCGAACGCGCGGCGGTGGAATGCATCGCCGCCGAGGTCGAGGCCGGCCAAGGCCAGCAGCCCGTGCGCGTCGATCTGCAGGAGATGGTGGTGACGGCGCCTTTGGGCACGCGTTACCCCTTCCACATCGAACAGCGCCGCCGCGAGGCGCTCATCGCCGGACTAGACGAGATCGCCATGACTTTGCAGCGCGCCGGCGACATTGCCGTCTTTCAGGCGCGCGACCGCGAGCAGCGACCCTGGATTTATGCGCCCGGCGACTAGCCGATAGAGTTCGCGTAGAGGTACGCTCCGGCTTGCGCACGACGCGGCGAATGGACGGGCATAGCGCCCTCGCCCGGCAGGGGAACGCTGGTTGGAGCGGACGGATTGCCGCCGCGGCGTTGCTATTCGGCGGGGTGCTGGCGCGCGTCCCGCGCATCCTTTCCCGATGGTGCAGGTGGATTTATGCCCTACCGGGCCGGCGCTTCCTGCACGGCTGGCAGGGTTCGTCCCGAGCCGCGCGTCAGGCTCGCATCGCCG
>JBPYEF010000007.1:0-5179 GCA_051985875.1 Hyphomicrobiaceae bacterium | reverse complement strand
GCCCGGGAGGCCCTGCGGTCCACGCAGCGCGGCGACAGGTGTTGGTCGGTGTGAGGATGAAAGTAATGTCTGCAGATGAGCGTTCGTTCGGGCGCTTGCCCACAGAGGATACGTGGCGTTCGTTGCGTGAGTTGGTCGGCGCGCTGCTCGTTGCCGTGCAGCCGACCACAGCCGGAAAGCGTCCGGACCGCGAGGGCGCGGTTGGCTGGCCGCGGCGGCAATTGGCTTAACTTGGGTTCAGGGGCGCCGATCCGGCGCACCTGGGCAGGCGCATCGGGTGTGCGACAGGCATGTCATGCGAGGCTTCATCGGACAAGGTTTTGCGTCGTGAAGCCATGGCGCTCGGTGCGCCTGCCACCTGCAAGGAATGGCCGTGGTCGCAGCCGCCACGGTGAATAGCGGAGCTTGAAGCGAGAGAGGCGATTGGCATGGTCCCGTTACACCACAATCCCCTGCAGTGGAGTGCTGCTGTCGGCTACGCACGGCAGGCCTGCGCGCGCATCTTCCGCGATGGGGGCAAGCCCGCAGACGCCCTTGCCGCCTTTGGGCTCGTGGCCCCAGTTGGACGGCTCGACTGGAGCGTCGCCGTCGACCGCGTCGCCGCGTTGCTATGCGCGCCCCGCAACGCGACGCTGCGCAAGGCGGCATGAGGCTACCAAGCTGCCGCCAATGCTCCACCCTTGGCGCGCAGCGCCAGGGTGCGGGTGAAGGCGGCTTCGGGCGAAGCCTCTAATCCATTGAGAACAGAAAAAAGAACCCACGACCGGCTTGCGCGCTAGAGGGCTCGCGTCCGGGTTAGGCGCATGCGCGCCGGACGCATGCAAATGAACGGCCGAAATGAACGGCAAGGTTTCCGCGAGAGGCGCGCTGTCCGTCTCTCGGTCCAGCGTTGCTGGAGGCCGAAAGGTATCCCGCCAGACGCATAACGAAGCGAGGAGCTGTCGCCTTGGTTCTCTTTCCGGTCCAGGGCGTTGGGCCCCTGCACAGGCCAGCTCCATCCTGAGCGCCTCGGCGCTAGGATGGAGAGGACGTCACGGTTCGAGCTCGGTATCCCAGTACAAGTAGTCGAGCCAGCTCTCGTGCAGGTAGTTGGGCGGGAATGCGCGCCCATTGCGATGCAGCTCAAAGACCGTCGGCCGATACGGCGACTGCCGCGGCCGCATGCCCGCCTGGTTCGGCAGGTTGCCGCCCTTGCTCAAGTTGCAGGGTGCGCAGGCCGTGACCACGTTGTCCCACCGCGTCTGCCCGCCGCGCGAGCGCGGAATGAGGTGGTCGAAGGTGAGATCGTCCTTGCCGCCGCAGTACTGGCACTGGAAGCGGTCGCGCAGGAACACGTTAAAGCGCGTGAATGCCGGGTACAGGGCAGGCTTGACGTAGGTCTTGAGCGAGACGACCGAAGGCAGGCGCATCTCGAGCGATGGGCTGCGCACGAAGCGATCGTACTCCGAGACGATGTTGACGCGCTCAAGGAACACCGCCTTGACCGATTCCTGCCAGCTCCACAGCGACAGGGGATAATAGCTCAAGGGCCGGAAGTCGGCGTTCAGCACAAGCGCGGGAAAGGCTTGCGGTGTTGCGGTGTAGGCGTTCACGGGCTTGCGGTCCTGCGGGCTTCTCCTAAAAGCGAATCGGGCTCCCGGCGCTGAGCGGCGACATACTAGCGGCGTGAGTCAGCGATGTGAAGCCAAGGCTAACCGCCTCAATTTCATATGCGATCGGTCGTGGCGGTGGCGAGCGTGCGCGCCATGAAATGCCCCGCCAGGACTTGCCCCTCGGGGTCGATACCGTGCCCCAGGCCGGGCCGCACGTGCCATTCCACGCATAGCCCCGCTTGCGCCAGCGCCTCGCGCGCGCCATGCAGGGCCTCAACGGGGATAAGCTCATCGTCCGCTCCGTGCAGCAGCAGGACGGGCGGGCGAGCCGTCGCCTCCGCCAGGTGCTCCGGGCCGACGAGCAGACCCGAGTAGCCGATGATTGCGGCCGGCGGCTGCGCGCGGCGCAGGCCGATGTGCAGCGCGAGCATCGTGCCCTGGCTGAAGCCTACCAGGACCAGGCGCTCGCCCGCGAGGCGATAGCGGGTGAGTTCGGCCTCGAGAAAGCGCTCCAGCGGCGGGCGGACGGCAACGACGCCGCGCCAATATTCGGCCGGCGTGCGTATCGACAGCGCGAACCACTGCAGAGCGCCGTACATGCCCGGTACCGTCTCCGGCGCGTTGGGCGCGATGAAGGCGGTATCGGGAAGCGCTTCGCGCCAGGCATCGGCGAGGCCGATCAGATCATCGCCATTGGCGCCGTAGCCGTGCAGCAAGACGACAAGCGAGCTCGTGCGGCCGCGCGGTTCCAGACGCGGCCCATCCAGGGGCGGGTTCATACCGGTACCGCGCTCTGCTTGCGCCGTTGTTGCGCGTAGTAGGCCCACAGCAGCCGGGCTGCGACGCCGCGCCAGGGCCGCCAACGTTCGGCGATCGCCAGTAGCGCATGCGGGTCGGGGCGCTCCTTCAACTCGAGCGCCGCCTGGGCGGCAAGCTGCAACGCCAGGTCGCCGGCTGCCCACGCATCCGCACGGCCAAGGCAGAACATGATGTACACATCGGCCGTCCACGGACCGACGCCCGACAGGGCGGTCAATGCCGCGTGAATCGCCGCCTCGCTGCTCGCGCCCAGCGCTTGCAAATCTAGTCCGTCGCAGCAGGCGGCAGCGATCGCCCGCAAGGTGCGGATCTTGGCACGCGACAGGCCGGCAGTGACGAGCTGCCCATCAGCGAGGCCGAGCAGGGTCTGCGGAGCGAACGGCTGGCAGGCCGCGTGCGTCCGCGTCCAGATGGCGCTGGCGCTCGCGACGGAGACCTGCTGGCCGATGACGATGCGGGCGAGCCCTTCAAAGCCGGGCGGGCGCCGCCGCAGCGGGGGGTCGCCGGCAGAGTCGTGGATGCGGCGCATGACCGGGCATCTGCGCCGCAGTGCGCGCACCCCGGCGCGGATGTCGTCCTCGCTCTCTATCACTCGTGACGCCGTGGGCGTACGCCGCGTTGTGCTCTCCACCCGCAGGCCTCGTGCAGTTGCGGCGCCTGCCGGCGCCACCGGGGGCGGCGACGCAGTCCGCCTATCGGCGCGTACCGCGATCGGCAGCGCGCGGTTGCGAGCGTAGCGTCGGGCAGTGCGCGGGCACAAGAGCCCTCGCCGGCTACCCGCCCGCAGGCCGTTGCCAGCAGCTTCGCCTGCCGCGGCGCACGGGCTATTGTCTTTGCCATGAGCGGACGACCGGTGTTGCGCTTTGCGCCGAGTCCGAACGGCGAGCTGCACCTCGGCCATGCCTTCTCGGCGCTGACCGGATTCGAGCAGGCGCGGGCATTGGACGGTCGCTATCTGCTGCGTATTGAGGATATCGACGCCCTCCGCGCGCGACCGCAATTCGTCGCCGGTATCTTCGCCGACCTGGAGTGGCTCGGGTTGGTGTGGGAGGAGCCGGTCGTCTTCCAGTCGCGCCGCACGCCCGCCTATGCGGCAGCGGTGGAGCGGCTGCGGGCCATGGAGCTGCTCTATCGCTGCTATGCGACGCGCAGCGAGATCGCTGCGGCTGCTGGCGGCGCCTGCGACCCCGACGGCGCACCGCTGGTTAGCGGTGCGCTGCGCGGCGCTTCGGCGCGAGCGGCGAATGGGCCCTTCGCCCTGCGGCTGCACGTGCACAAGGCCATCGCCCTCGCCGCGAAAAAGCTTGCCGGTGCGCCGCTGAGTTTCTGCGAGTTCGTTGGGGACGGCCGGTGGCGCCGCATTGCGGCACAACCCGAACGCTGGGGCGATGCGGTGATCGTGCGCAAGGACGTGCCGGCAAGCTATCACCTGGCGGTGGTCGTCGACGACGCGTGGCAGGGTGTGACGCACGTCGTGCGCGGCCGCGACCTCTTCGCCGCCACAGACTTGCACCGTCTGCTGCAGGTACTGCTTGATTTGCCCGCGCCGCTGTACCATCACCACGGGCTGATTACCGACCGATTTGGCCGCAAGCTCGCCAAGAGTGCGCGCTCAACCAGCCTCGCGGCGCTGCGCGCCGCCGGACTGACGCCGCACGACGTGCGCCGCCTCGTTGGGCTCGACAGCCCCACCAGGGGCGCGCGCTAGAGAACCGGCGCCTTGCAGGTGGGGCCGCTTTGGCGTGCGCCACTAGACAACCTGATTGACGAGGCTCGCCTCACCGCGCCAGAGCCGCTCCAGGTTGGCGAGCAGCAGGTCGATGACGCCATCCTCATAGCGCTGTGTCTCGCCCGCGGTATGCGGGGTGAGCAGCACATTGGGCAGGGTCCACAGCGCCGACGTCGCCGGCAGCGGCTCCTCGCACGTCACGTCGATGGCGGCCGCGGCGATGCGCGCCTGCTGCAACGCAGCGATCAGCGCCTCCTCCGCCACCACCCGCCCGCGCGCCACATTGACGACATGCGCCGTGGACTTCATCCGCGCCAGCGCCTGCGCGTCGAGCAGGTTTTCCGTCTCCCGTGTCAGCGGACAGGTAAGAACAACGATGTCGGCCTCCGGCAGCAGCTCGCCGAGGCGGTCGTGCGCAAACACGCCGTCGATGCCCGCGCCGCCCAGCGCGGCATGGCGCCGCGTGGCCAGCACGCGCATATCGAAGGCCTTGGCCAGCTTTGCCAGGCGTGCGCCAATGCGGCCGAGACCGACGATCACGATGGTTTTGCCGGCGAGCTCGTCCTCGCGCGCGGGGATGTCGGAGATCATGCCGCGCCAACGCTTTGCGGTCTGGTTGTCGCGCCCGGTGTGGAGATGTCGCCGCAGCGCAAGAATCATGGCCATAGCGTGCTCGGCCACGGCGTTGGCATTGACGCCCGCGGCGCTGGCGAGGCCAATACCGCGCGCGCGGATCAGGTCGGTGTCGAAGCGATCCATGCCGGCGCTGATCGACTGGATGAATGCCAGCTTCGGCGCCGCCGCCAGCAGCTCGTTGCGCCACAGCATAGAGGCGACGAGCACATCGGCCTCGCCGAGGCGGGCCTCCAGCGCCTCCGGCGTGTGCACCTGAAAGTGCGCAATCTCCGTGCCGCGCGCCGAGAATCGCTCGGCCATGCGGTAGGCGGAGTGTGCAAAGCAGATGCGCAACGCGTCTTTGCCCGGCAACATGGCTCACCCGTTCAGAACGCGCGCAAGGGGAAGTAGCGCAGCACCAGCT
>JBPYEF010000006.1:0-3575 GCA_051985875.1 Hyphomicrobiaceae bacterium | reverse complement strand
CTTCGTTACGTGCTTGGCGGCGGCAAACGCCGCATCGACCGCGGCCTTGTCGCCGAGGTGCCACTGATAGACGGTGTTGTTGGGGGCCTCGGCATGGATTTGCGGTTGGCCCGCGCCCTGCGTGCTGGCGACGTCCATTGCCGCGGGCAGCACATTATAGCTGACCTGCACGGCCTCGGCGGCATCGCGGGCTTGCGCCAGCGTCTCGGCGATGACGAGGGCGACGTGATCGCCGACGTAGCGCACCTTGCCCTGCGCCAGCACCGGGTGGGCGCCCGCCTTCATCGGCGTGCCGTCCTTGGAGTGGATCATCCAGCCGCAGATCAGGTTGCCGACCTTGTCCTTGGCGGTGTCCGCGCCGGTGTAGACCGCGACACAGCCGGGAGACTGCAGCGCGGCAGTGGTCTCGATCCCCTTGATTTCGGCGTGCGCGTGCGGGGAGCGTACGAACACGGCATAGGCTTGGCCCGGGCGGTTGATGTCGTCGGTGTATTGCCCCTTGCCGGTGATGAAGCGGTGATCTTCCTTGCGCCGTACCGGCGCACCTATTCCGGTTGCGCTCACGGGGTCCTCCCTTTAGCTGATGGCTCTGGCGTTGGGCGCTGGCCTTGGCTTTTGCTATCTCGCTGGCGCCCGGGACATGCGGGCTGACGCAGGCTCCGGCTGACAAACTTCGGTCGCGCTGCCATTTCCTGATGCGGCGCGCCTTGCCTGGCAAGCACCGCCTTGTGACCTCATGCGGCCTGCCGCTTGCCGGTCATGGCCTCGGCACCGGCTTGCACGGCGGCGACGATGTTGTGATAGCCGGTGCAGCGGCAGAGATTGCCCTCAAGCCCGCTGCGGATCGCCTGCTCGTCTAAGGCTCCGCCCGTGCGGTTGACGAGATCGACGGCGGCCATGATCATCCCGGGTGTGCAGTAGCCGCACTGCAACCCGTGGTTCTCCCGAAAGGCTTCCTGCATGGGGTGCAGCTTGCCGTCTTGGGCGAGGCCCTCGATCGTCGTCACCGACGCACCCTCGAGGCACGCCGCAAGAATCGTGCACGACTTCATTGCGCGGCCATCGACGTGCACGACGCAGGCGCCGCACTGGGAGGTGTCGCAGCCTACGTGGGTTCCGGTCAGGCGCAAACCGTCGCGTAGAAACTGCACGAGCAAGGTTCTCGGATCGAGGTCGGCGCTGACCTCCTTGCCGTTAACGTTCATCGAAACCCGTACCTGACCCGGGCTCTGCGCGGCGGTGCCCTGTGCGGCCGGGGCATTTGCTGCGCGCTTGCCGAACATGGAAAACATGTCTCCTCCTCCACTCATTCGGATCTGTTCAAATACCGGGGACCTTGATCGCCGACCCGCTCACGAAGCCCGACCCCGGCGCCGTTCAACTCCAGTGCCGTTCAACCCCAGTGCCGTTCAACCAAAGTGCCGTTCAACCCCAGTGCCGTTCAACCCCAGTGTCGTTCAACCCCAGTGTCGTTCAAGCCGAGTGCCGTTCAACCCTAGTGCCGTTCAGCGGGCGGAGCGGGTGCGCTCGTCTGCTGGCGCGCGTGCGCATCGGCCTACCGCGCGACCTGCTCCGCGAACGCCCAGGGATGCCAAGCCCTGTGCGCGGGTGCCAATCGGGTGGCGCATTGCCGAGCGGTACGGAGCGTATGCCATGCGCACCCCGCGCGCCCGGATTTGCCGCGGGGCTTCGGTCGCGCGCCACTCGCGGCAGCGCGCGCACCGATTAGGCCACAGCGCGCAACTTTGTGCAATCGCGGGCTGACACACATCCCCGCGTGTGCGGGGCAGGCGGTGCGTCGTCGACGCCTGCGCACGCTCAAGGTGCTGTGCTATCGCTTGGCCATCGCGTGGCACGCGCGTGCGGCGCGGTCGAGGCGCGGAGGTCTAACGCTGTCCCTCCTCGGTGAAGAACTTCTCGCCGTAGGCGAAGCGATTGGGCTTGAGAAAGAAGCCGAGGATCAGCGCGCCATCTGGCGCCACCGCCTCGTGCTGATTGCCGGCCGGGCGCCAGACGAACTGCCCCGGGCCGCACACGCCCTCATGGTCGTGGAGCGCTCCCTCGAGCACGTAGGTCTGCTCGAGCGCGGTGTGCTCGTGCAAGGGCACTACCGCCCCCGGCGCCAGCCTGAACAACGCCGTCGTTAGGCCGTCGTTGTCGCTGTAGAGAACCTTGATCTCGATCCCCGGGAACTTGGTTTTCTCCCAGGGCATGTTGGGCACATCGAGAAAGCGTGAGGCGAGTGCCGGGTCGGTGTTCAGCGTGATGTCGGCGTGCACGGGGGTGCGCGCGGGGGCGGCCGTTTCGGGCATGCAAATCCTCCTCGCTCAGAAAATGCGATTGCGCCAGAGTGCCCGCGACGAGCGGCAGCGACAAGGGACGATCCGCTCGCAAGCCTGGCGGGCGTACGTGGAAAGGCTCTCCACCCCTTGACGACCGCGGAAAAGGCGCCTCGGGCGGGGTGGCCCGCGCCCAGTGCATGACCCGTGCACAGCGCGCGCAGCGTCTCCGCGCGCGCGTTGGGGGGTGCGCGCGGCGCCGGTTAAGGGTATGAGTCGCCAATCGCCGCCAAGCCCTCACGCCTGCATTGGGCCTCACGCCTTCATTGGGAATGTGCGCATGCGCAGCCTGCACGTGCCGGGACGCTCACCCGTCTATGGGCGGCGGGCCATGTGCGCGACATCGCATCCCCATGCCAGCTTGGCGGCAATCGAAGTCGTGAAGCAGGGCGGGAACGCCGTCGATGCAGCGATCGCCGCGGCCGCGGTCCTGGCGGTCGTCGAATGCCCGATGACGGGCATCGGGGGCGATTGCTTTGCGATCATCGCCAAGCCCGGAGCCAAGCCAATTGCGCTCAGCGCGGCCGGGCGTGCACCGGCCGCGGCAACCGCTTCGCGCCTTGCCGCGTTGGGCGTTGACCACATAGAGACGACCAGCGTGCATGCGGTGACCGTGCCCGGAGCCGTCGATGGCTGGTGCCGCCTGCTCGCCGATCACGGCACCATGCCGCTGTCGCGCCTGCTGGCGCCCGCCGTCGAGCTGGCGGAAGACGGTTTCGTCGTTGCCTCGCGCGTGGCCGTCGACTGGGTGCGCGCGGCGGCCAAGCTTGCCCGTCACGCCGGGGCACGGCGCAACCTGCTCAAGGATGGCCGCCCGCCACGCGTCGGCGAGCTCATGCGCTTGCCGGCGCTCGCCCGGACCCTGCGGCGCATCGCCGAGGAGGGGCGCGACGGCTTCTATCGCGGTGTGGTCGCGCACGATATGGTCGGCGAACTGCGGGCCCTTGGCGGGCTGCACACGGTTGCCGACTTCGCGGCGCAGGCGTCGCAGTACGTCGAGCCGATCGCCGTTGCCTACGGCGGGCTGGAGGTGCTCGAACTGCCGCCCAGCAATCAGGGGATCGTCGCCCTGATGCTCCTAAAGATGCTGGCGCGGCTCGGCAGCATCGGCCGCGATCCCGTCTCGGCCGAGCGCTATCACGTGCTGACCGAGGCGGCGCGGCTCGCCTACGCCGCCCGCGACACCTTCCTCGCCGATCCCGACATGGCCAGGGTTCCCGTGGGCCACTTGCTCAG
>JBPYEF010000005.1:0-13662 GCA_051985875.1 Hyphomicrobiaceae bacterium | reverse complement strand
ATCGCTGCCGGCCAACCCGTCGTCAAGTTCGGACAGATCATCGGCTTTGCCACCGAGCCGATTGCCGCGGGCGCCCACGTGCACACCCACAACTGCGCCTTCGGCGAATTCGCGCGCGACTATGCCTTTGCGGTGGATGCCCGCGAGGACGTGCTGCTGCCGGCAGCCGCCCGGGCCACGTTTCAGGGATACCGCCGCGGCAACGGCAAGGCCGGCACGCGCAATTATATCGGTATCCTCAGCAGCGTGAACTGTTCGGCCTCCGTTGCCCGCTTCATCGCCGAGGCCGTCGCCCACTCGGGAATGCTCGCAGAGTACCCCAACATCGACGGCGTCGCCGCCTTCGTACACGGCACCGGCTGCGGTCTTGCCGGCACCGGGGAAGGCTACGAAGCGCTCGAGCGTACGCAATGGGGCTATGCCGGGCACGCCAACCTCGGCGCGGCGCTGATGGTCGGACTCGGCTGCGAGGTGTTCCAGATCGGCCGGCTCAAGGAGAGATACGGGCTGGTCGAGGGCGACGCGTTCCGCACCATGACGATCCAGGATACCGGCGGCACGCGCAAGACGATCGAGGCCGGAGTCGCTCGCATCAAGGAGATGCTGCCGATTGCCAACGCCGTGCAGCGCGAAACCCTGCCGGCGAGCGAGCTCGTCCTCGCCCTGCAATGCGGCGGCTCGGACGGCTATTCCGGAATCACGGCCAATCCCGCGCTCGGCGCCGCCGTCGATCTGCTGGTACGCCACGGCGGCACGGCCGTGCTGTCCGAGACACCAGAGATCTACGGGGCAGAGCACCTGTTGACGCGGCGCGCGCGCTCGCGCGAGGTCGGCGAACGCCTCGTCGCCATCATCCGCTGGTGGCAGGAGTACTGCGCCAAGAACGGGGGCTCGATGGACAACAACCCGAGCCCCGGCAATAAGGCGGGCGGCCTGACGACGATCCTCGAAAAGTCGCTCGGCGCCGCCGCCAAGGCCGGGACGACCACGCTCAATGCCGTCTACCGCTATGCCGAGCCGGTGACGGCCAAGGGTTTCGTCTACATGGACACGCCCGGTTACGACCCGGTTGCGGCAACCGGCCAAGTCGCCGGCGGCTGCAACGTGCTCTGCTTCACCACCGGCCGCGGCTCCGCCTACGGCTGCAAGCCCACCCCCTCGATCAAGCTTGCGACCAACCACGACGTCTACCGTCGCATGCGCGACGACATGGATATCGACTGCGGCGACGTCCTCGATGGCGTGTCGATCGAGGCCAAGGGGCAGGAAATCTTCGACGCCATCCTGCGCGTCGCATCCGGGGAACGGTCAAAGAGCGAACTGCTCGGCTACGGGGACAACGAGTTCGTGCCCTGGCAAATCGGAGCGACGATGTAGGCGCCCTCGCCGGGCACGCTTCATTGTTGAGCGGGCCAACCCGCTTGCGGCCCGACGCCGATCGCCTAGCTTGCCAAAAAGCTCTCGATGAAGCGGCGATAGACGGCCGTCAGCGTTGCCAGATCAGCGATCGGCACGCGCTCGTCGACTTGGTGCGCCGTGGCGTTGCTGAGCCCTGCCTCGACCACGGGGCAGAGATCCTTGATGAAGCGGGCGTCCGACGTACCCCCGTTGGTGGTGAGGGCCGGCGCTCGGCCGGTGACGGCCGTGACGGCAGCTGCCATGGTCGCGACCAGCGGCCCCGGCTCGGTAAGGAAGACGTCGCCGGAACCCTCGAAGGAGAGCGTATACGTGGCATCGACTTCCTTGGCCGCCGCGGCGAGGCGCGCCCCGACCCACGCCTCGATGCCGATCCGGGTGTGCAAATCGTTGTAGCGGATGTTGAAGTTGGCCTCGGCCCTTCCCGGAATGACGTTGGTCGCGGTGTTCGGTACGGCAATGATCGTCGCTTGCAGGCTCGACGGCTGGAAATGCGTGCTGCCGCTGTCGAGCGGCGCGGTGCAGATCCGATCGATCATGCGCGCGAGCTTGGGGATCGGATTGTCGGCGCGCTCGGCGTAGGCGGAGTGCCCCTGCTTGCCGTGCACGATCAGCTTGGCGTTGAGATAGCCGCGCCGACCGATCTTGATCTCATCGCCGACAGCGCGCACGGAGGTTGGCTCGCCGACCACGCAGGCGGTGAGCTGCTCGCCGTGCGCCTTGAGCCATGTGAGCAGCTTGGGCGTGCCGTTGACGGCGACCCCCTCTTCGTCCCCGCTGATCAGGAAGGACAGCGAGCCGCGCGGCAGCCCCCCCTGCTCGCCGATGTAGCCGAGCGCGGCGGCGAGGAAGCATGCGATAGCGCCCTTCATGTCGACGGCGCCCCGGCCATAAATGCAGCCATCGGCGATGTCGGCGGCGAAGGGGGGATGTCGCCAAGCGCGCTCATCGCCCGGCGGCACGACATCGGTATGGCCGGCAAAGCACAAATGCGGCGTTCCGACCCCGAGCCGGGCGTAGAAATTCTCGACGTCGGCGGTGCCTGGCGCGGTCATGCGCAGGCGATGGCAGACAAACCCGCGCGGCTCGAGAATGCGCGCAAGCAGAGCGATCGCCCCGCCTTCGGCGGGCGTGATACTGGGGCAACGGATCAGCGCCTGCGCGAGCGCAACGGGATCGGCAGCATCGTCCGCGCTATCTGCCAGGGTCGAAGCCCGGGGCTTGCCAGGCTGTGCCATTGTGTCCCTCCTGCGCCCGTTGCCGCCGCCGATTGCGGCTTGCGGCGCACTGGGCGGCTGGCGGCGGGCGGGTTCGCCGCCTCGCTAAGAAAGAGCTGTTGTGCGCATCGCCGCCGGCCGCTGCGTCGCAGCAACGCCCTTTTTGGGCAACCGGCGCGCGGCGGCGATTCCCCCCTTCTCTCGCCCACTGCGGTGCAGGCGCCGGCGCCCCGCCCCTCACTAGTCCCGCAATAGCTCGTTGATCGCCGTCTTCGCCCGCGTCCTGGCATCGACCGTCTTGACGATCACCGCACAGTAGAGGCTCGGGCCGGGCTCGTTCCCGATTTGCTGCTTGGCCGGCAGCGCGCCCGGGACGACCACCGAATAGGGCGGCACGCGGCCCATATGCACCACACCCGTCGCCCGATCGACGATCTTGGTCGAGGCGCTGATGAACGTGCCCATGGCCAGCACCGAGCCTTCGCCGACGACGACGCCCTCAACGACCTCGGAGCGCGCGCCGATGAAGCAGTTGTCCTCGATGATCGTCGGATTGGCCTGCAGCGGCTCGAGCACGCCGCCGATGCCGACGCCCCCCGAAAGGTGCACGTTGCGTCCGATCTGCGCGCAGGAGCCGACCGTCGCCCAGGTGTCGACCATGGTCCCGGCATCGACGTAGGCGCCGACGTTGACGAACGACGGCATGAGCACGACGCCCGGACCGATGTAGGCCGACCGCCGCACAACGGCGCCGGGAACGGCGCGGAAGCCCGCCGCCCGAAATGCCTCCGCGGTCATGCCCTCGAACTTCGAGGGGACCTTGTCCCACCAGCACGCACCCGCGGGCCCGCCCTCGATCAGGGTCATATCGTTGAGGCGGAAGGACAACAGCACCGCCTTCTTCAGCCATTCGTTGACCACCCACTCCCCGTTGCGCTTGTCGGCGACCCGGGCCGCGCCGCGATCGAGGGCATCGAGCGCGGTGGCGACCGCCGCACGCACCGGCCCCCCGGTGTCGCTGCCAAGTGCCTGGCGCTCCTCCCAGGCGGCTTCGATGGTCCGCCGCAGCTCGGCATCGGTCGCATCGGTCATCGGCGGGCCATGGCGGTTGGTTGCATCGGCAAACTCCGGGGTGCGATTCGCGGCAGGAAGCGCCAAAAGTACAGCGCCCGCGCGGCGCCGGCGCAAGGCGCAGACGCATGCGCAGAATATCCACGGCTTTTTGGCGTCAGGCGAGCATCTCTGTCAATGGCGGCGCGCGCCGCCTTTACCCGGCGCGCATGCCGATCTAAACTTCCCTCGGGAAGGGGCTGTGGGCCGAATGCATCGGCGACTATATCTTTGGGCTTTGGCGGGCGTGTTCGCCTGTGCGCCGATCACGGCGCAGAAGGCGCCGCACCTTGCGGCGCTTGCGCTCCCCTCGGCGCCTCCCGGTCTCTCCCCCGACTGCCGCGCCAACAGCGGGGCGGTCGAGCGTACGCGGCCATTGCTCAGCATGCGCCACGCCGTGCGCGCGAGATCCTCGATCCGGGTGCTGGCGATAGGCTCCTCCTCGACGGCGGGCGTCGGCGCGTCTTCCCCGTCGGCGACCTTCGTCTCCCGCCTTGAGACCTCGCTTGAGGGTGCGGTCAAGGGGTGGCAGTTCGACGTCCTCGGCCGCGGCCTTTCCGGCGAGGTGGCGCAGGGTGCCGCCGATCGCATGCGGCAGGAAGTGGCCGACACCAAGCCCGACCTGGTGGTCTGGCAGGTCGGCACCAACGACGCGCTGCGCCACGTCAACCTCGACCAGTTCAAGCTCTGTTTGAAGACGACGCTCGCCTGGCTTGCCGAACACAAGATCGACGTCGTGCTGCTCGACCCGCAGTACGGCGACGCGCTGGTCAAGGATGGCTACTACTATTCGGTCGTGGCCGCCACGCGCGAGGTGGCGCGTGAAGCGCGCGTACTGCTGGTCGACCATTTCGAGGCGATGCGCGAAGTGCAGCGCGGGCGCGGCGATGGGTTCTACCTGGCGGCCGACAAGCTGCACATGAACGACCGCGGTCATCGTTGCGCCGCCGAGCAGCTTGCGCGCGCGATCGTCGGCGGCCTCCTGGAGGCCGATGCTGAGGCCGAGACGCCGATCTTCCGCAAGTGACGTCGCTCAGCGGCGTGTGCGAGGCAGCCGCTGCGGGCTCAGCGCGTTGCGGCGAGGGCCGAGCGAATGAGCCGCTTGGCGTCTTCGCTATCCCACGCGGCGGGTCCGAGCAGCCGGCCGATTTCGCGGCCCTCGCGGTCGAGCAGCAAGCTTGCGGGCAGTCCCGCCGCGCGCAGGGTGGAGGCCATGCGCGCGGTCGCATCGGCATAGAGCGGGAGCCGCGCGACCCCGGCCTGCTCGAGGAATTTGCGCGCGCCGGGAAGCCCGCTCCGATCGATGCTGACGGCCACGACCTCGAAGTTGTCGGAGGCGAGTTCCCCCTGCAGCCGATCGAGGGCCGGCATCTCCTTGCGGCACGGCAGGCACCACGTCGCCCACAGGTTGAGGAGCACGACCTTGCCACGCCAATCGGCGAGCGTGCGCGCCCGCCCGTTTGCGTCTTGGAAGGTCACTTCGGGAAGGGCCTCCGGTTGCTGGCGAAACACGAAGGCGGCCATCTGCCCTTGGCTCAGCGCATTGCGGCCGGCGCCGGCGGGAAGCCCCGGTTCGGGCGACGCGCCCGCCGGCGGGGCCACACTGCGCGCGCTCGCCAGCGTCGGCGAATCGGCGTTGTCAGACCGGCCGAGCGTCACGTATACCGCAGCAAAGGCACCGATTGCTGCGAGCGCCGCGGCCCACAGGGCCGTGGTCCGGGGGCTATCGGGGAGCATCCTCAAGCGCTCGCACTCACGTGAAATCCTCAGCAAATCCTCAGGGAAGGCGACCCGTGTCCGACAATGGCGCCAACAAGATGTGGGGCGGCCGCTTTACCCAGTCGCCGGCCGAGATCATGCAGGAGATAAATGCCTCGATCGGCTTCGACAAGGCCTTGGCTCCCTACGATGTGCGCGCCTCGCAGGCGCACGCCAGGATGCTGGCCGCCCAAGGCATCATCTCCAAAGAGGATGCGCAGGCGATCACCGCCGGCCTCGACCGGGTGCTGGCCGAGATCGCCAGCGGGCAGTTTGCGTTCCAGACCGCACTCGAGGACGTGCACATGAACATCGAGAGCCGGCTTGCGCAGCTGATTGGTGCGCCCGCCGGACGGCTGCATACGGGCCGCTCGCGCAATGATCAAGTGGCCACGGATTTCCGGCTCTACGTCCGCGCCTGGATCGATGGGGCGGAGGCGGCGCTCTGCGCCCTGCAGCTGGCGCTGGCACGCAAGGCCGAAACCTACTGCGACTGGGTGATGCCGGGGTTCACGCACCTGCAGCCCGCGCAGCCTGTGACCTTTGGCCACCACCTGCTCGCCTACGTGGAGATGCTGGCGCGCGACCGCGGGCGACTGAAGGACGCACGCGTCCGCCTCAACGAGAGTCCGCTCGGCGCCGCCGCGCTCGCCGGCACCTCCTTTCCCCTCGACCGGCAGATGACCGCTGCTGCGCTCGGCTTCGACCGACCCGCGGCCAATTCGCTCGACGCCGTGTCCGACCGCGACTTCGCCCTGGAGACGCTGGCGGCGGCGGCGATCGCCGCCGTGCACCTTTCCCGCTTTGCCGAAGAGATCGTCCTGTGGATGGCCCCCCAGTTCGGGTTTGTGCGCCTATCGGACCGCTTTACCACCGGCTCCTCGATCATGCCGCAAAAGCGCAACCCGGACGCCGCTGAGCTGGTGCGTGCCAAGGTCGGGCGCATCGCCGCAGCCTTCCAGTCGCTGGTGATCGTGATGAAGGGACTGCCGCTCGCCTATGCCAAGGACATGCAGGAGGACAAGGAGGCGACCTTCGATGCGCTGAACGCCCTGCGCCTGGCCATCGCGGCGATGACGGGCATGGTCGGCGACCTCGCACCCGACCGCGAGGCCATGCAGCGTGCCGCGGCCAGCGGGTATGCGACCGCGACCGACCTTGCCGATTTCCTCGTGCGCACGCAGGCCCTGCCCTTCCGCGAGGCGCACCACATCACCGGGCGGATCGTCGCCGCCGCCGAAAAGAAGGGCGTGGCCCTCGATGCGCTGACCTTGTGCGACCTTCAGGCGGTCAATCCGCGGCTTGGCGAGGACGCCCTTTCGGTGCTCTCCCTCGAACGTTCGGTGCACAGCCGCAAGAGCTATGGGGGAACCGCGCCACAGAATGTACGCAAAATGGCGCGTATATGGATAAAGCGGTTGGAAAAATCCCCGCGGCGGGATTAGAACTGCGGGATTGGGCGGCACGCTGCCGCAGGCGGCCGACCCCGACCCTGTGCCCGGGCTTGCGGATGGCAGCCACGGGCGGATGTGGCGGAGCCCTGAGCGTACCGAAGCGGAATACACGTGGCGCAGCGCAGGCAATGAACAGGCCCCTTTCAGCTCGGCTGCCCGGCCAACGGCGCGTGCGCTGGGCGCCTGCCCTGGCGTTGCTGGCGGCGGGTGCACTCGGGCTTGGCGGCTGTGGGATGCGCGGCCCGCTCGAGGCCCCGGCGGCGGAGAAAACCGATACCGGCAGTGCCACGCCGGGCACCCCGGGCCAGGCTACGCCCAATAGGCCGTCGATTCTCGATCCCATTCTGCGCTGACGGCCAATGCACCATTTTCGTTATGTCGGCGGCGTCCTGCACGCGGAGGACGTGAGCCTCGAGCTGCTCGCCGCCGAGTTCGGCACGCCATTTTACTGCTACGCAACGGCAACCCTTGAGGCCAACTACCGCGCGCTACAGCAGGCGTTTTCCGGTATCGACGCGACGATCTGCTATGCGCTCAAGGCCAACTCCAACCAGGGCGTGGTCAAGACGCTCGCCGATCTCGGCGCCGGTATGGACGTCGTCTCGGAAGGCGAGCTCAGGCGCGCACGCGCGGCGGGGGTGGCGCCGGAGCGCATCATCTTTGCCGGCGTCGGCAAGACGCGGGCGGAGATGGCCTACGCGCTCGAGCAGGGAATTTGCCTTTTCAACGTCGAGTCGGAGCCCGAGCTTGAGCAGCTGAGCGAGGTGGCGGCCGGGCTTTCACGCACCGCCGCCATAGCGCTGCGCGTCAATCCCAATGTCGATGCCAAAACCCACGCCAAGATTGCCACCGGCAGCGCCGAAAGCAAATTCGGTGTGCCCCTCACGGACGTCAAGCGCCTCTATGCCAAGGCCGCGCTCCTGCCGGGCATCGCCGTCGCCGGCGTGCACATGCACATCGGCAGCCAGATCACCGACCTCGAGCCCTTTCGCAACGCCTTCCGTTTGATGCGCGCGCTGACGCTGGAGCTGCGCGCATCCGGGCACAATATCCGCCACCTCGACATGGGTGGCGGACTGGGCGTCGCCCATGGTCCCAATGCCGCCGCGCCGCCCCCCCTGTGCGCCTACGCCGGCGTGATCGCTGAGACGGTCGGCGACTTGGGAGTGCAGATCATCCTCGAGCCGGGGCGCAGCATCGTGGCCGATGCGGGTGTTCTGGTGGCGCGCGTTCTCTATACCAAGCGCGGCTACGACAAGACGTTCACCGTCGTCGATGCCGCCATGAACGACCTGATCCGGCCAACGCTGTATGAGGCCTGGCACGAGGTCTGGCCCGTGCTCGAAGAGCGCCGGGCGCACGCGCCGATGCGCCAGGACGTGGTCGGGCCGGTGTGCGAGAGCGGCGATTACTTCGTGCGCGAGCGCGAGCTTCCTGCGCTACCGGCCGGCGACCTCCTGGCTTTTATGACGGCCGGGGCATACGGCGCGGCGATGTCGTCGACTTACAACACGCGCCGCCTGATTGCGGAAGTCCTGGTGCGCGGCCGCGCCTACGCCCTGGTGCGCCCGCGCCAGAGCTATGAGGAGCTGATCGGCCACGACCGCCTTCCGCCGTGGCTCGGTTGACCAACGCGCGGCTGCGTTGGGCCTCACTGCACGCCGGCGGCCGAGCCGCCGATGCTCGGCAGCTTGAGGTTGAATGCGCGTGCGCAGGCCAGCGCCTCGGCATAGCCGGCATCGGCGTGGCGCATCACCCCGCTCGCAGGGTCGTTCCACAGCACGCGCGCAATGCGCCGCGCAGCGGCTTCGGTTCCGTCGCACACGATCACCATTCCGGCATGCTGCGAATAGCCGATGCCGACGCCACCGCCGTGGTGGATCGACACCCATGTTGCCCCCGACGCGCAATTGAGGAGAGCATTGAGCAGGGGCCAGTCGGACACCGCATCGGAACCATCGCGCATCGCCTCGGTCTCGCGATTGGGGCTGGCGACCGAGCCCGCGTCCAAGTGGTCGCGGCCGATGACGATCGGCGCCTTCAGCTCACCGCTGGCGACCATGTCGTTGAACGCGAGGCCCAGTCTGTGGCGATCGCCGAGTCCCACCCAGCAAATGCGTGCCGGCAGCCCCTGGAAGGCGACACGCGCCCTGGCCATGGTGAGCCATTGCTGCAGATGCCGGTTATCGGGCAGCAGCTCCATGACCTTGGCATCGGTGCGGTAGATATCCTCAGGATCACCGGACAGCGCCGCCCAGCGGAACGGCCCAATACCCCGACAGAACAGCGGGCGAATGTAGGCCGGCACGAAACCCGGAAAGGCAAAGGCATCGGCGACCCCGGCATCGAGCGCCATCTGGCGAATGTTGTTGCCGTAATCGAGCGTCGGAATGCCCTGCTTGTGGAATGCCAGCATCGCCGCCACGTGCTCGGCGATCGAGCGCTTGGCGGCAGCCGCGACCCCCTTGGCGTCCGCCGCGCGGCGAGCCTCCCACTGCGCGAGCGTCCAACCCTTCGGCAGATAGCCGTTGCTCGGATCGTGGGCGGAGGTCTGGTCCGTGACCACGTCGGGTCGCACGCCGCGCCGCACCAGTTCGGGGAACACCTCTGCCGCATTCCCGAGCAGGCCGACGGACAGCGGCTTGTTCGCTTCCAGGGCGCTGGCGATCATCGCCAGCGCCTCATCGAGCGAGCGCGCCTCGCGGTCCAGGTAGCCGGAACGCAGGCGCATTTCTATGCGGCTCGGCTGGCATTCGACGGCAAGCAGCGAGGCACCCGCCATCACCGCCGCCAGCGGCTGCGCTCCACCCATGCCGCCGAGGCCGGCGGTGAGAATCCACCGACCAGCCAGCGAGCCGCCGTAGTGGCGTCGTCCGACCTCGACGAACGTCTCGTAGGTACCCTGCAGGATTCCCTGGCTGCCGATGTAGATCCACGAGCCGGCGGTCATCTGCCCGAACATCATCAGGCCCCTGCGATCGAGCTCGTCGAAGTGTTCGAGCGTCGCCCAGCGCGGCACCAGGTTGGAATTGGCGATCAGCACCCTTGGCGCATCACCGTGCGTGCGGAAGATGCCGACCGGCTTACCCGACTGCACGAGCAGCGTTTCATCGTCGTCGAGCGCGCGCAGCGCCGCGACAATGCGCTCGAAGCACTCCCAGTCGCGCGCCGCCCGCCCCACCCCGCCGTATACCACCAACTCGCTCGGCCGTTCAGCCACTTCGGGGTCGAGGTTGTTCATCAGCATGCGCAGCGGCGCTTCGGTGAGCCAGCTCCTGGCCGACAGTGTGCTGCCGCGCGGGGCACGGACGATGCGCGCATTGTCAATCCTGGTCATCTCAACCTCAACTGCAGGCATCGGGTAGCGACACGCCGGCCGCGGCGGCAACCGCTCCGGAGCGTACCAACTCGGCGGCGAGGGCAATGTCCGGCGCGAGAAACCTGTCCTCCTCGAGCGGCGGCACGCGGGAACGCAGCAAGGCGCGAACCCGCTCGAGTGCCGCACTCGAGGCGAGGGGGGCGAGGAAGTCGCAGCCCTGGCAGGCGAGCAGCAGCTCGCAGCCCACAATCTGCGTGAGGTTCTCGAGCATCGGCAGCAAACGCCGCGCCGCATGCGCCGACATCGACACGTGATCCTCCTGATTGGCCGAGGTCGGGATCGAATCGATGCTTGCGGGCGCGGCACGCTGCTTGTTCTCGGCCACCAGCGCCGCGGCCGTGACCTGCACGATCATGAACCCCGAATTGAGCCCCGGCTTCGGCGTCAAGAACGCCGGCAGCCGCGAGGTGCCAGGATCGACCAGCATGGCCATACGCCGTTCCGCGAGCGCGCCGATCTCGCAGATAGCAAGGGCCATCATGTCGGCGGCAAAGGCAAGCGGCTGGCCGTGGAAGTTGCCCCCTGCGAGGGCCGCCGGGCGACCGTCGTGCGCAACGACGAGCAAGGGATTGTCGCTGACCCCGCCGGCCTCGACCGCGAGCACGCCCGCAACCTGCCGCAGCAGGCCGAGCGCTGCGCCCATTACCTGCGGCTGGCAGCGCAGGCAATAGGGATCCTGCACGCGATCATCACCGGTAAGATGCGAGGCGCGAATCGCGCTGCCGGCCATCAAAGCGCGCAGGGCCGCGGCACACTGGCTTTGCCCCTCGTGGGGCTTGAGCGCGTGCAGGCGTGGGTCAAACGGCGTGTCCGACCCGCGCGCCGCCTCGGTCGACAGCGCCCCGGTGACGAGGGCGGACGCGAGCAGCTGTCCGGCCTCGAACAGGGCGGCGAGCGCATAAGCCGTCGAGAACTGGGTGCCGTTGAGCAACGCCAACCCCTCCTTCGGGCCGAGCGTCAGCGGCTCGAGGCCGTGGCGGCGCAACGCCTCGCCTGCGGGAAGCCTGCCCTCAGGGGTAAGCAGCTCCCCGACCCCGAGCATGGCCGCTGCCATATGCGCGAGCGGCGCCAGGTCGCCCGAGGCTCCAACCGAACCCTGCCGCGGCACGACCGGGAGCAGATCGTGCGCCAGCATCGCTTCGATCAGGGCGACCGTCTCCCTACTCACGCCCGAGGCACCGCGCGCCAGGCTTGCAAGCTTCAGCGCCAGCATCAGGCGAACGATCGCCTTCGGCGTCGGCCGGCCGACGCCGGCGGCATGCGAGAGCACGAGGTTGCGTTGTAAACGCGCGAGGTCGGCCGCCGGGATCGGCACGCCGGCGAGCTTGCCAAATCCGGTGTTGACGCCGTAGACGGGCGTGCCCTCGGCGAGCAGCGCCGCCAGTGCCCGGCTGCCCGCCAGGATCGACCGCTCGCAGGCCGCATCCAGGCTGACACCGGCGCCCGCGTAGATCGCTCGCCACGCAGCAAGGGTGACACCGGTGGGTCCGAGTGAGACCGGTGGTGCCATCGTCGCCGTCACGTGCCTCTCCAGATCCGCTGCCGCAGCGGGTTTACGCCGAGCACGTAGGGCAGCTCTGCCGGTTGCGCGACGTCCCAGATGGCGAGGTTGCACCACTTGCCGCACTCGAGCGTGCCAATCTCATCGAGGCGGCCGAGCGCACGCGCCGCCTCGCGGGTGACGCCGGCGATGGTCTCGGCAATCGTCAGGCGGAACAGTGTTGCACCCATATTCATGGCGAGCCGCAGGGAGCACAGCGGCGATGATCCGGGATTGCAATCGGTCGCCACGGCAATCGGCACGCCGTGCTTGCGCAATAGCGCGACCGGCGGTGGATGGGTGGCACCCAGGAAGTAGAAGGCGCCGGGCAGCAGCACGGCCACGCAGCCGGCCTGTGCCATGGCCGCCACCCCGGCCTCGTCGCTGTACTCGAGGTGGTCGGCGGACAGCGCGCCAAAGCGCGCCGCCAGCGCGGCGCCGCCGCTGTTGGAGAGCTGGTCGGCGTGCAGTTTGACGGGGAGGGCGAGGGCACGCGCCGCACGGAACAGGCGCGCGGTCTCTTCCGCGCTGAAGGCGATGCCTTCCATGAAGGCGTCGACGGCGTCGGCGATCCCGGCGCGGGCGATCTGCGGCAGCATCTCCTCGCACAGGCGGTCGATATAGGCACGCTTGTCGCCCTGGGCCTCGGGCGGCAGCGCATGCGCGCCGAGAAAGGTCGTCGACACGGCGACCGCGCGCAGCTGCGAAAGCCGCCGCGCGGCGCGCAGCTGGCGCATCTCGGTGGCGAGGTCGAGGCCGTAGCCCGACTTGATCTCGATGGTCGTCACGCCTTCGGCAATGAGCGCGTCGAGGCGCGGCAGAGCCGCGGCGACGAGTTCGTCCTCCCCGGCGGCCCGCGTTGCCGCAACGGTGGCGAGGATGCCCCCGCCCGCGCGCGCGATCTCCTCATAGCTCTGACCGGCCAGGCGCTGCTCGAACTCCTGCGCTCGATTGCCGCCAAACACCAAATGCGTGTGACAATCGACCAAACCCGGCGTCACCAGCCGGCCGCCGAGCGGCTCACGCTGTCCCGCCTCGATGACCGGCATCTCGCGTAGCGGCCCGATCCAGGCAATGCGGCCATCGCGGGCGGCAATAGCGCCGTCCTCGATCAGGCCGAGCCCGGGGCGCGCTGCATCGAGCGTCGCAAGGCGCCCTCCCGTCCACAGACGATCGACACGCATGGCAATGCTCCGCCGCAATGCTCCGGCGCGGGGGCCTGCCTGGCGAGGCCGCCGCACCGCCCCGTGCCGAGGCTAGCCGCACCGCCTCAATTGTCTATAGGCTAGCCGGTTGCCGCTGCGGCGGCGATGGGGACGTTGGCGTTGCACCGGATTCACACGACACTGGCATTGCTGGACAGCGGCTGGGCCCGCGACGTCCTGATCACCATCGATGAGCGCATGATCGCCGCCGTTGCTTCCGGGGTGCCGCCTTCCCCCGATGCCGAGCGCATCGCCGGCATTACCGTCCCGGGCGTCGCCAACCTACACAGCCACGCCTTCCAACGGGCGATGGCCGGGCTCGCCGAGGTGCGCGGCGCGGCCGATGACAGCTTCTGGTCGTGGCGCCGCCTGATGTATCGCTTCCTGGCGCAGCTTACACCCGACGACGTCGAGGCGATCGCCGCCTGGGTGCAGGTCGAGATGCTGGAGGCGGGCTTCACCAGGGTCGGCGAATTCCACTACCTGCACCATGACCGGGGCGGAGCAGCATACGCAGATCGCGCCGAAATGGCCGGGCGGATCGTAGCGGCAGCCAAGGCGAGCGGCATCGGCCTCACCCTGC
>JBPYEF010000004.1:0-13425 GCA_051985875.1 Hyphomicrobiaceae bacterium | reverse complement strand
GTGGACGGCTGGTACGTGAGCCTCGTGTTGGAGTGCGAGCCACACCGCGAATGCGGCGACCGGGAAACCGGGGACCAGGCGGCGGCGCTGGCGCTGCTTGCGGCACGCCTGCGGTTAGCAGGTCGGGAACCGACCTCGGCTCGCGCAAGCGCGCCTGAAACCGTCCATCAAAGCCGCGCAGCGGCTTGATGGCGGTAGTTCATTCACTTCTTCTGGCTCGCCGGCACCGGCGCGCTGCGCGCAGGCGTATTGGCGTTGACGAAGGCCATGATCTGCGCCTGTATCTTCTTTTTCTCGGTATCCGAACAGCTTTCCGTTTTGATCGGCTTGCCCTCTTGCACGACGACCTGCTTATCGCCGTTCTTTTCGACGAGCTGCACCTTGCCGGTCAGCGTCATGACCGTAAACAGATGCAATTGGTTGATGAACAGCATCTGTTGATCGGTCCATTTGCCCCTTTCCTGCTCGCGGCGCATGAACGTCTGATAGTTTGCGCGCTGCTCCTCGGCCAGATCGCACAGCTGCGCGTATGCTGACAGGCGGGCGACGTGGATGACCTCGCGTGCGGTCTCCATGGGCACCAATGATTCGCTCGGCTTGCTGCGATCGACCACGATGGTCTTGCCGAGCGGGGTCGTGAACTTGTCCGGCACCATGCTCCAGGCATAGCGCATCAGGGTCATCACGGACTTGTCGCTCAGCTCCTTGTTCTGCGCGCGCAGTGGACCAGCCGATCCCCCGATCAGCAGAATGCCCCCCACGAGCACCAAGCCGGCCTTGGCCGTCCGGCACCACATTCCACGGCCCCTCTTCTGTCCAGCGCGTTTCAAATCGCCACTCCGACCCGTTCGCGCAGCCTGTCACACACTTACCCAGCAAGCGGCATCGCTCGATGGTAATAGAGGCATAACTATGGCAGCGGCCGCCCAGAGCGCCGGCGGCCCACAAGGGCCTTGACGATTCCGCGCAGGGTGCGGATTTCCTGCTGCGTTGCCCCCATGCGCGTAAACATCGTGCGCATATTGTGCACGACGCTTGGGCGCTTTTCGGGCGCGCTGAAAAAACCCGCGCCGTCGAGCTCGGCCTCGATGTGCGCAAACAGCCCGAACATCTCCTCCTTGGTTGCCGGAGGTGAGCCGCGCGTCCTCAGCCCCGGTGCGACTTCCCGCTCGTAGCGCGTGACGCGGCCGAGGGTGCCGGCGTTGCTCTGCTTGATCCACTCGTAGCCAATCAGCAGGGCCGCCTGCGCGAGGTTGAGGGAAGCAAAGCTCGGATTGACGGGCGCCATCACCACGGCGTCGGCACCGGCAACCTCCTCGGTCTCAAGTCCGTTGCGCTCCGGTCCAAAGACAACGCCGCAGCGTTGCCCGGCGGCGATCCGCCGCCGCATTTCTGCCACCGCCGCGATCGGCGTCAGGACCGGCTTGACGAGATCCCGCTGGCGGGCGGTCGTCGCACACACCCAGTGCAGATCGCCGACCGCGACCTCAAGGCCGCTGTAGGCGCGCGCGGCGTCGATGATGAAATTCGCGCCCGACGCGGCAATGCGGGCCTTTTCGTTCGGCCAGCCGTCACGAGGGTTGGCAAGACGCAGATGCTCGAGGCCAAAGTTGGCCATGGCGCGCGCCACCATGCCGATATTGTCGGCCAGCTGTGGTCGCACCAAGATCAGCACGGGCGTCGCGCCAACGCCGGCGAGCGGCGCACCGGTGCGGTCGGCGCGGCGCGCTCCGTGGCGCAGCGTGCGCATGAGCCGGCGCGCCCAAAACCAGTACTCCTCGCCCGCCCACGACTTCACCAGCGCCTCGAGGCTGTCGGCATGCAGGGTGTCGAGCCCAGGACCCTCGAGGCGTATGCGCGAGCCCGCGAACGTCACGCGGGCAAATTGGGCAAGGAACGCCTCTAAGGACGCGAGGCCGAGCCGCGCGGTGTGGAGGCGGCAGCCGGGGCAGGTCGCCGCCGCGGGAATGCAGCGCTGCTCGGCGCAGTAGGTGAGCACCGCCTCGAGCGCTTCCCGGTCGAGACCCGGAACGGCGAGCTCGGAAAGCCCAACGTCTATCGTCCTCTCATGGCAGACCGCGACGATGCGGCCGACGGCCAGCTCCGAGCCGGTAAGCCGGGGGGTGCGCTCGCTGCCCTCCCCGGCGATGGCGATCTTCTCCCCTGCTCCATGCCCACAGGCTGTCCCGCGGTGTGCCATGCGTCGGCCCGTTTCCCACGATTTGTCCGCGCCCCGCTGCGCGCGGTGAGCGCCGGCCCACACCCCGCCCCGCGGCGGACCCGCCGGGCGGTTCTTGCCGTCCCGATGCCGAGGGCCAGGCTCTCGCGTCCGCTAAGGGCGCGGCAGGCGGGGCGTCGCCGCCCCGGCCTGGCCAAGCTCCTGGTTGCACTCGTAACGCAACAGCTGCGCTTGCCGCACGCGGCCATGCCCGACAGGTATGTCACCGACGCGCTTCGCCGCCGGATCTGGCGTGGCATGCGTGCCGAAGGTTTCCGCTTCTGGCTCCGGAGCTCTCGGGGCCTTCCCCAGCGTGCCGAAAGCGGGCGCTTCTGTCGAGAGTTTGTGGGAAAGCGTCGCGCGGCCGCGGCCTTTGCTCGCACGGTGAGCGGTGCTATAGGGCGGGCGAGTTCGAACCGAGAAGCACGGGGCGCACAGTACATGCAGAAGATCAGGGTGAGCGGCACCGTCGTCGAGATGGACGGCGATGAGATGACGCGGATCATCTGGCGGGCGATCAAGGACAAGCTGATACACCCATATCTCGACATCACCCTTGCCTACTACGACCTTGGAATCGAGAACCGCGACAGGACCAATGACCAGGTCACGGTCGATGCGGCGAACGCGACGCGCAAGCATGGCGTCGCCGTCAAGTGCGCGACCATCACCCCCGATGAGGCGCGCGTCAAAGAATTCCATCTCAAGGAGATGTGGCGCAGCCCGAACGGCACGATTCGCAACATTCTCGGCGGTGTCATCTTTCGCGAGCCGATCATTTGCCGCAACGTGCCGCGCCTGGTACCCGGCTGGACCAAACCGATCATCATCGGCCGCCACGCCTACGCCGACCAATACCGCGCCACGGACTTCAAGTTTCCCGGTTCCGGAACGCTGACCCTCAAGTTTGCCGGGGACGACGGAGCGGTGATCGAGCGGGAAGTATTCAAGTCGCCGGGCGGAGGCGTGGCGATGGCCATGTACAATCTCGACGACTCGATCCGCGATTTCGCGCGCGCCTCGATGAACTACGCGCTGAAGCGCGGCTATCCGCTGTACCTGTCGACCAAGAACACGATCCTCAAGCAGTACGACGGGCGCTTCCTCGAGCTGTTCCAGCAGGTGTTCGATGCGGAGTTCAAAGATGCCTTCGCAAAGCGAAAGATCAGCTACGAACACCGCCTGATCGACGACATGGTCGCCGCCGCCTTGAAGTGGTCGGGGGGATACGTGTGGGCGTGCAAGAACTACGATGGCGATGTCCAGTCCGACACCGTGGCACAAGGGTTCGGCTCGCTCGGGTTGATGACGAGTGTGCTGATGACGCCCGATGGCAAGACCGTGGAGGCCGAGGCCGCACACGGCACGGTCACGCGGCACTATCGGCAGCATCAGCAGGGTAAGGAGACCTCGACCAACTCGATCGCCTCGATCTTCGCTTGGACGCGGGGGCTTGCCCATCGCGCGGAGCTCGACGGCAATCCGCAGCTGAGCAAGTTCGCAAGCACGCTCGAGAAAGTGTGCATCGACACGGTCGAGGCCGGTTCCATGACCAAGGATCTGGCCCTGCTGGTCGGGGAGCAGCAGCAGTGGCTCTCGACCACCGGGTTCCTCGACAAAATTGACGCCGGTTTACGGGCGGCGATGGCCGGCTGACCCCTACCGCGCGATCGAGCGTGTTCGCCGAGCGGCCCGGGCGGACGCCACGCCGGGTTGCCGGCCTGGGCCGTGCACCCAGCCGTTTTTAGGCGTCGGCACGCCCTCCGGCGAGCTGCGCAGAGCGCGCTGCCGATGGTGCCAAAGGGACGGCTTATACTTTTCGCCAATGCCACCAGCCGTGATATCTACGGGGGGATCGGCAAGCAACCGCGTAGGAGAGGAGCATCCATGAGCATCAAGCGGCATGAACCCTCGAAAATCTACTCCAAGGTGGTCGAGGCCAACGGCTTCGTGTTCACCGCCGGCATCGTCGCCGACGACGTCAAGCAGGATGCCAAGGGCCAGACGCAGCAGATTCTCAAGGAAATCGACCGACTGCTGAAAGTCGGGGGAAGCGACAAGAGCAAGCTCGTCTCGGCGACCATCTGGGTGACCGATATCCGCAATCGCGACGCCATGAACGAGGCCTGGAACGCCTGGACCGGCGGCGAGAACTTGCCCGGGCGGGCGTGCGTTGCCGCAGCGCTCGCCGATCCACGCATGCTCGTGGAGATCGCGGTGGTGGCGGCCAAGTGACCGCTCGCGGATCGGGCCGCATTCGCATTCTTTCCGGGCCGGCGCGTCACTCCTGGCAACCGGGCGAGGACGACGCCGCGGGCGCGGCGCGCCCTCATGATCGCTGCGCGGGCGGCGTGTGGCCGCGTGACTGAGCGCGGGCGGCCAACCGCTCGGACGCGCCGGCGTGCGCGCAGCAATCGTCCTGGCCGAGCTTTCCTCGCTGGAGCGCACGTCGTCGCTGGGCGCACGTCGTTGCTGAGCGCACTTCGTTGCCGAGCGTAGCCGCCGAGCCAGGTGCGCGCGACTGTGACGCAAAAGCAGCTTTGCCCCGGAAATCCTTGGCTTGCGACGCCGCGTTTATCGTACCGCCCTGCGGAATCGGGCAGAATCTACGCTGCGTTGCGTGTTGCTCTTCCGGGGGGTTGAGGCGATGAACAGGATTGCTGTGTGTGGCGTGGCGCTAGCTGGGCTGTGCCTTTCGAGCGCGGCACTAGCCCAGGAAACTGGGCTTGCCGGGCTGCACGACTGGGTGCGGATCGGCGGCAGGACGTGCATGGCCGATCATTTCCATGACGGCATGGGCAGCGGCACGACGCGCGCCCACGCCCAGGCCGCGGCCGTGCACGCCTGGCAGGACTTCACGGCCTGGGAGTACGGCGGGCGCTGGGGCAGCTTCTACAATGCGGTGAGCAAATCGATGCACTGCTCGGGATCGCGCGGCAATGTCAGCTGCAGCGTCTCGGCCCGTCCCTGCCGCCGTTGAGAACGGCTCACAGCTCCGCGTCTTCGCGCCGGCCAATCGCCCGAGCTCAGCGGGCAGGTAGGCCCGTAGTGCGCTGCAGCGCGTGCAGCAGCGGGCGCGCGAACATGCGCCGCACGTACCAGGACGCGACGCCGTGCCCGCGAAAACCGCCGGCAGCGGCGAGTTCGCGGCGTACGAGTTTGCGCAGCCTGCGGGCGGCGTAGGGTCCAACACCGCAGCGCCGGCGCAGGATGCCTGCAAGATCCGCCAGCGGGTTGCCCTGAGCGGCGCGGCCCAGGGGCGGGATGACCTTGAGGATCGCTGACAGGCCGCTTGCACGCAACGCAAGGCTCGCCATCGCCAACGCGGCGAGACTCGGCAGCATCGCCTGGACCCTGTCCTCACCGACGCCGGTCAGGACGGCCACGCGGTGTGCCAAGGCGCAGATCTGCTCCCCGCCGCCAAGGAAACGCGCAAGGATCGCCTCGCCCTCGCTGCGGGCGGCCGCGTTCGCCAAGGCCGCCGCATCGGCGTCGCCGGGCAGCGCGGCGGTTGCCAACGCCGTGACGAGATCGGCAAGTCCGCCGCGCGAGAGGGTATGACCCTCGAATCTCCAGGCGAGCTCCGGCGTGGTGGCCGCCATCACCAGAGCGGCCTCCCCCGGACTAAGGCCGAAAGCGACGGCGAGGTGCGCGGCGAGAACGGCGTCCCTGTCGCTTTGCGCCCCGCGCATGGCAAGTTCCCCCAAACCCCGGCAGGTCCACGCCCCACACCGGCAGGCGGGGTGTGCGGCCCTTGCTTGCTCCTCAGAACGGGTTCCAGGTCGCCTGCGGGGTAAAGCGTATATAGCCGACGTTGGCGCCGAGTCTGAGCCCGACGCCCGAGCGGATAGGCGCCATGACGACTTTGCCGTTGGTCACAAGCGTCGCGCCAACGCCACCGACGAGGTAGGCCGATCCGTCGATGCCGGTGAACGTCGCGTAGAGAGTATCCGGGTCCGTCATCTTATAGATCAGAAACAGCGTCTTGGAGCCATCGGCGCCGACGTCGGTGCCGAGCGAGGGGCCATGCCAGTAGATCTTTTGGGTCGTGCTTACCGCGCGGCGGTAGAGAATACCCTCGCCATAGCGCACGCCGGCCAAGAACGCCCCGCCGCCTTCGCTGCCGAGCACATAAGCCGTGGGCCGCCCACTGTTCTTGAACAGGTGCTCGATCACAGCACCGAGATTGGCCGACAGCTTTCCGAATAGCCCGGCGCTTGCCGCCATGATCTCCTCGATGCTGTAGCCCTCCTCCTCGGGCACCGCGTTCGCCACGCCGCCAACCATCGGTGCCGCGGGCTCGGCGGCAGCGACCGCGGGCGGCGTCTCGCCCTTGGTCTGCGTCGACCATTTTCCTTCCCGGCCCGGCGTGGGCGCCACCTTCTTCACCTCGGCAGGGGCGTGCACTGCTGGAGGGTTGGTGTCGCCCTTGGCCTCGAGCGCAGTCGCCGACGGCCCGAGCATCTGGTCGATCTTGCCGAGGGTATAGGCGGCTTTCGCCTTGACGGTCGCCTGCAGCTCGAGGCTCGTGGCGGCCAGTTCCTCAAGCTGTGCACAGTCGGGCTCGGCACCGGGCTGGACCCTGCCCAGCTGGTCGAGCTTCGCCAGCAGGTCATTGAGGGTACGGTCGAGGGCCGCGGTGCGCTCGTCCTGCAACAGCGCGAAGGCCTTCTCCTCGAAGCCCGAATCCGGCCAATGGCGCGCGTCCTTCAACTGCCGCAGCTTGGCCTGCAGGCGCGGTGCGTTGTCCGCATTAAGCTTGCGCAATGCGTCGCCAGCACGGTCTACCGCCTGGGCGAACTCTTCTCGGGTGCAGGAGGCGGCAGGCCCTTGGCCCACGCCGAGCCAAATCATTACTCCTGCCAGGACGATGAGCGCACGCATGCGCGTTGCCCTACCCTTATTGCACCGGCCCTGCAACCCCGGGCCTGGAAACAGGACCCTTAAATGGAGGCCCGCGCATGGCGGCCGGTAATTGCGGGGACCGGCAGCACCTTCCGCACAGTGCCTCGCCCCCACCGCAAAAGAAACGTCCGGCCTCGCATGCGTCCGTCCCGAGCCGTCGCCCGGGCTTTACCGAGAGCGGCTGCGGCGCTGCAAATGCTCGCCAACTCATACCTCCGTCACCTCCAGGACCCCGGGAAGGGCGGCGATCGCCACCTTCTGCGCCGGCGAGATATCGAAACGGCCGGGTATGGTGATCTCCACCTCCCGACCCCGGTCTGGCAGGGCCACGCTCAAGGATACGACGCCCTTGCCCCCGGGCGTCAGTCGGGCCTTGAGCGCCTGCAAACGCGCGCCGTCTGCGGCAATGGCTCCCGCGTCGAGCACCACCTTGAGCCCGCGTTGCACGCCGTTTGCCGCCTCATCGAGGGACTGTATCGCCTGCGCCCGTAACTTGAGGCTATCGCCGTCGCGCTCCCCCTCAACGGTGATGAGCACCGCGGTCCCGGGCTCGAGCAAGGGGCGTGCCTGGGCGAGAACCTCCGAGAAGATCACGACCTCGAACTGACCCGTCGGTTCGGAGAACAGCGCAAAGGCGAACCGGTTGCCCCGTTGCGAGCGTCGTTCCCGTAACGACACGACAATCCCGGCTACCCGCCCCGCCGCCTCACCCCACTCCGCTTTGGCCTCGAGTTCTGCGTAGCTCACAACTCCGAGCCTGCCGAGCACGCTGGCGTAGGCATCGAGCGGATGGCCGGTAAGGTAGAAGCCAACCGCCTCGAATTCACGCTGCAGCCGCTCCATTGGCGCCCATGCCGGCACCGCGCGTACATCGAGCTGCGGGCGCGCCCGATCCCCCCCACCGAACAGATCACTGGTGCCCTGCGCTGCGTTCAGCGCGAGCCTATTGGCCAGCGCCAGCATCTGTTCGACGTTGCCATGAACGAGCGCGCGGTTCGCCTCGAGCGCGTCGAAAGCCCCCGCGGCGCTCAGCGTCTCCAGGGCACGCTTGTTCAACGCCTTGCTGCCACAGCGCTCGGCAAAATTGCAAAGCTCGGAAAACCGACCGTTGGCGCTGCGCTCGCGCACCAGCGCCTCCACGCTTGCCGAGCCGATGTTCTTCAATGCCGCAAGCGAGTAGCGAATGGCGCCCGGGTCGGCGAGGAAATCCACCTCCGAAGCGTTGACGCAAGGCGGCAGCACCGCGAGTTGCGCCTTGCGCGCTTCGGCGCAGAACATCGCGAGCTTGTCCGTGTTGCCGATCTCCAGCGTCATCGATGCGGCCAGAAACTCGGCGCGATAGTTCGCCTTGAGGTAGGCCGTCTGGTAGCTGACGAGCGCATAGGCGGCAGCGTGTGACGTGTTGAAGCCGTAACCGGCGAACTTGTCGACCAGCTCGAATATGTATTCCGCGTCGGCTTTCTTGACGCCGTTCTGCACCGCACCGCCGACGAACCGGCTCTTCTGACGCGCCATTTCGCGCTTGTCCTTCTTTCCCATGGCACGCCGCAGCAGGTCGGCCTCACCAAGGGAAAATCCGGCGAGCACCTGAGCGATCTGCATCACCTGTTCCTGGTAGATGATCACCCCGTAGGTCTCTTTCAGAATCGGCTCGAGCATTGGATGCAGAAAATCGATCGGCTCTTCCCCATGCTTGCGATTGATGAACGTCGGGATGTTGTCCATCGGGCCCGGCCGGTAGAGCGCGACCATGGCGATGATGTCCTCGATGCGGTCGGGCTTCAGCCGTTTCAGGCTGTCGCGCATGCCGGCGCCTTCAAGCTGGAACACGCCGACCGTGTCGGCGCGCGCAAGGAGCTCGTAGCTTTTGGCGTCGTCGAGCGGCAGCTTGCTCAGGTCGATTCTAAGGCCGCGGCCGCGCTCGATCAGAGCCACGGCCTTCTGCAGCACGGTCAGGGTCTTCAAGCCGAGGAAGTCGAACTTCACCAACCCCGCCTGCTCGACCAGCTTCCAGTTGAACTGGGTGATGGGAAAACTCGACTTGGGGTCGCGGTAGAGGGGAACGAGCTCATCGAGCGGCCGGTCGCCGATCACCATGCCGGCTGCGTGCGTCGAGGCGTGCCGGTAGAGACCCTCGAGCTTGAGGGCAATCTCGATCAGCCGCGCAACGACCGGCTCGCGCGCGCGCTCCTCACCGAGCTTGGGCTCGATTTGCAACGCTTGCGCGAGGGTTACCGGATTGGCCGGATTGTTGGGAACGAGCTTGCAGCGCTTGTCGACCTGACCATAGGGCATTTGCAGCACCCGGCCGACGTCTCGCAGGACGGCGCGCGCCTGCAGCTTGCCATGGGTAATGATCTGCGCGACGCGGTCCTTGCCATACTTCGCCTGCACGTAGCGGATCACCTCGTCGCGCCGGTCCTGGCAGAAATCGATGTCGAAATCCGGCATCGAGACGCGTTCCGGGTTCAAGAAGCGCTCAAACAGCAGGCCAAAGCGCAGCGGATCGAGATCGGTGATGGTCAACGCCCAGGCGACCAGGGAACCGGCTCCTGAACCGCGCCCCGGCCCGACGGCGATGCCGTGGCTCTTCGCCCACTTGATGAAGTCGGCAACGATCAGGAAGTATCCGGGATAGCGCATCTTCGAGATCACGTTGAGCTCGAAGCCGAGCCGCGACTCATAGTCGGCGGAGCTGAACCCCGCCGCCGGCGGCGTCGCTGCCAGGCGATCGGCGAGCCCACGCTCGGCCTGCAGGCGCAGCTCGGCGGCCTCAAGGCGCACCTGCTCGGCCTCATCGACGTTGGCGGCCGCCTTGACGTAGCGCGGCAAAATCGGCTGACGCCCCAACGGGCGGAAGGGACAGCGCTTGGCGATCTCGACGCTGTTGGCAAGTGCCTCCGGCAGGTCGGCGAACAGCGCGGCCATCTGTTCCGTCGATTTAAAGAAATGCTCCGGCGACAGCCGCCGCCGCTTGTCCTCGGTAACGTAGCTGCCAGCGGCGATGCAGAGCAGCGCGTCGTGGGCCTCGTAATCTTCGGGAGTGGCGAAGTACACCTCGTTGCAGGCGACGATCGGCAACCCCTGCGCATAGGCGAGTTCGAGCAACTGCGGCTCCCGCTCGGCCTCGTGGCTGAGCGCGTGGCGTTGCACCTCGACGTAGAGCCGATCGCCGAAGAGCCTGCCGAGCGTCCGCAGGCGCGCAGCGGCGTGCTCCACTTCGCCGTGGCGCAGCGCCCTGTCGATCGGGCCATCCGGACCGCCCGTCAAGAGGATCAGCCCCTCGGCGAACTCCTGCAGCCGAGCGATGGTGACGTGGGGTGCAGCGTTCTCCGGAGGATCGAAGTACGCAGCGGATGCAAGCTTCATCAGGTTGCGATAACCCGCAGCACTGGCGGCGAGGAGCGCAATTGCCCCGGAGGGATGGGCGGATGCGCGGTTGGGCGCCAGCCGCGCCGCCTCCCGGTTCTGCGTCCGGTCCCCGAATTCGACCTGCAGCGCACAGCCGACGATTGGCTGGATCCCCGCCTCGGCGAGCTTTTCGGAGAACTCGAGCGCACCGAACAGGTTGCCGGTATCGGTCAAACCCACGGCCGGATAGCCGTGCGCTGCGGCAAGCTTGGCGAGCGTCGGGATCGGCAGCGCGCCCTCGAGCAGGGAGTAGGCCGAATGCACCTTGAGATGCACGAATTGCGGCGCGGACGCGGGCGCGCCCAGGGCGTTAGCGGGGCTGCGAATCGGCTTGTTCATGGGCGCAACTGTAGACCCCGGCCAGGGCGTCGACCAACCCGGCTGTTGTGGACACCCCACCAATGCGGCAAGTCGGCATGGCCATGACAACGGCGATCGGCGGCCCTATACAGCCGGCGCGGGTTGAGCCCGCGCCAATCCCGCTCCCCCAATCCCCCCGGGCCTTGATCCTTCCATGCACGCAGTGCGCGACGTCCTCGCGAGCAACGCACCCCTGGCGCTGAGCATCGGCGGCCTGCTGATCGGCTGTGCGTTCGGCGCCACCGTCTTTGCGAGCAACTATTGCGCCATGGGCGCCTTGTCCGACATCCGCAATTTGCGTGATTTCCGCCGCTTCCGTGCCTGGGTGCTCGCCGCAGCCACGGCGATCCTCGGTACGCAGCTGCTGCAGCTGTTCGCGATCGTACCCCTCGAGCGATCGATGTACTTGGCGCCGAGCCTCAATTGGGCCGGCGATATTATCGGCGGGGTACTGCTCGGGATTGGCATGGTGTTCGCGGGCGGTTGCCCGAGCCGCAACCTCGCACGCGCCGGGAGCGGTGATCTGCGCTCGCTGATCTCCCTGCTGGTGCTGGGCCTCGTCGCCTACATGACGACGGGGGGTATATTTGCCTATCCGCGCGTGTACCTGGAACGGGCGACGCAGGTTGCCGTATCCGCCAGCACCCAAAGCCTTGGTGAGCTCCTCGGCCGCCTCGTCGGCCTGTCGCGGCCACCCGCCGAAATCCTCGTTGCGACGGCGCTCGTGCTTGCCGCGGGCGCTTATTGCTTCGCGGATCGCGCCTTCCGCGCCTCGCGCGCGCACGTGCTCTCCGGTTTGGCCATTGGCATGATCGTCGTTGCCGGCTGGGCCCTGACCGGGCTCGCTTACGAGGAAATGGCGGTCCGACCGCTACCGCCGGTCTCGCTCACTTACGTGCGCCCGACGGGTGATGCGATCGAGTGGCTGACCCGGTTCACCGCGGCGCCGCTGCCAAGCTTCGGTGCCGCCAGCGTGGTGGGTGCGCTGATCGGGGCCTTTGCCGCGGCGCGGCGCATGCGGCGGTTTCGCATCGCCACCTACGCCGACCGCAGCGACACGCTGCGCAATCTGGCCGGCGCGGCCTTGATGGGGATTGGCGGCGTCATGGGGCTTGGATGTACCGTCGGCCAGGCGGTCACGGGGGTTTCGACCTTGGCGCTCGGCTCCTTCCTCACCTTCGCCGCCATCGTCCTCGGCGGATTTTGCGGCCTCTTCGTGCTCGAGCGCCAGGTGCTTGCCTGAGCGCAAAGCGCGTGCAGCGCGACCCTGGCCGCGACCGACCTGGCGGCCAATGCCCCGAACCGCGCGCTCGCGCCGGCCTCACCCCGCCGCGAGCGGAGCAGTGGCCGAGCATCAAGCGAGTTGACGTCCTCGGGTAGAGTGCCGCTATCGTCCCCCTATGCCGGCGAGGCCATGCAGGCCGGCGGCAGCGGAGATGAGGGGAAGCGGCGATGCGGCACGGCGGCAAGGTCCTGATCGATCAGCTCGAGGCGCAGGGCGCCACCACCGTGTTCACGGTCCCCGGCGAAAGCTTTCTTGCCGCCCTCGACGGTCTGCACGATTCCAACCGCATTAGGACGATCATCTGTCGCCAGGAAGGCGGAGCCGCGATGATGGCCGAGGCCTCCGGCAAGCTCACGGGAGAGCCCGGCATCTTATTCGTGACGCGCGGGCCTGGCGCGGCAAACGCCATGAGCGGGCTGCACGTTGCCAAGCAGGATTCGACGCCGATGCTGGCATTCGTCGGCATGCCCTCGCTGCGTCACGAAGACCGCGAGGCGTTCCAGGAAATCGAGATCAAGCAGCTCTTCGCCTCGTTCGTGAAGTGGTGCGCGGTAGTCCGCGACCCGCTGCGCATACCCGAGTATGTCAGCCACGCCTTTCACATCGCCCGCTCCGGCCGACCCGGCCCGGTGGTGTTGGGCATCCCGGAAGACGTGCTCGCGGCGCACTCTGTGGCCACCGACGCCAAGCCCGCGCGCATCGCCGAGCCGCACGCCTCCGCGGAGGAGCTGGAACTCTTGCAGCAGGCGCTTGCCGATGCCCAGCGCCCGCTGCTGATGCTTGGTGGCCCCGGCTGGAGTGCCGCCATTCAAAAGCAGCTCGAGGAATTCGCCGCGCGCTTCGAGCTGCCGGTGGCGTCGGCATTCCGCTACCAGGACTACTTTGACAATCGTCACCCCTGCTATGTGGGCTGCGTCGGAATCGGCACCGACCTGGCGCTGGCCACCGCCGTCAAGGCGGCCGACCTGCTGATCGTCATCGGCGCACGCCTCGGCGAGATGACGACCAGCGGCTACACGCTGCTCGACGTCCCCAATCCCAGCCAACGGCTGGTACACGTGCACCCCTCCCCGGACGAGCTCGGATCGGTCTACCGACCGGATCTGCCGATCGCTGCCTCGGCACGCGCCATGGCACGCGCGCTGCTGGGCCTCAAGCCGCCCTCGCGCATACCCTGGCAAGCGCAGCGGGCGGAGCTGCGCGCTGCCTATGTGCAGAGCCTCGAGCCGATCGCACTGCCGGGCGC
>JBPYEF010000003.1:0-6046 GCA_051985875.1 Hyphomicrobiaceae bacterium | reverse complement strand
CTCGCTTCCGTGTGTCCGGCGCGAACGAGCACGCCACCCGGGCGGGCGATCAGCGGGAAGACGTGCCCCGGCGACACAATATCGTCGTGGTCCTTGGTTGGATCGATCGCCGTCGCAATCGTGCGGGCGCGATCATGGGCGGAAATCCCCGTGCCGATGCCTTCCCGTGCCTCGATCGAGACGGTGAAGGCCGTGCGGTTGCGCGATTCATTCTTGCGCGCCATGTACTCGAGGCGCAGCTGTTCGGCGCGCTGCGAGGTGAGCGAGAGGCAAACCAGACCGCGGCCGTGCTTGGCCATGAAGTTGATGCTGTCGGGCGTCGCCATCTGCGCGGCGATCACGAGATCGCCTTCGTTCTCGCGATCCTCGGCATCGACCAGGATGATCATGCGGCCATTGCGCAGCTCCTCGATGATCTCGACGATCGGCGAAAGGAAGCCTTTGCCCTCGGCGTAGCTGACCGTCTTCAGGCCGTCCTTCACCGACGCATCTCCATCAGGCGTGCGACGTAGCGCGCAAACAGGTCGACTTCCAGGTTTACGCCATCGCCCGGCTTTTTGTCGCCGAATGCGGTATGGGTCAAGGTGTGGGGTATGATGGCGATGCTGAAACGGCTGTTTTCGACGCTGTTGACCGTCAGGGACACACCGTCGAGGGCGACCGAGCCCTTGCCGGCAAGCAGCGGCGCAAGCCGCTCGGGGGCCTCGATGCTCAGGCGGAGGCAGGCTGCATCGCGCTCGATGGCGAGGATGCGCGCCACGCCGTCGACGTGCCCGGTGACGATGTGCCCGCCGAGTTCATCGCCCGCCCGCAGCGCACGCTCCAGATTGACGCGCCGACCCGGCTGCCACGCGTTCAGGGTCGTCAGCGCCAGCGTCTCGTTGGAGACGTCGACGCTGAAGCTGGTCCCGCCCTCCGCGGCAGCGGCACCCGTCACCGTCAGGCAGGCGCCGTCGCAGCAAATCGACGCACCAAGCGCGATGCTCTCGCGCGCATAGCCGCACTGCAGCATGAAGCGTCCGTCCTGGCGCGCCAGCAGCCGCCCGACGTCGGTGATGATTCCCGTGAACATGTGCCAAGGCTATCACGCCTCGGCGGGGCGCGCACGGCTCTCCCCAAACCCCAAAACGGCGAAACACCCTGGCTAGCGGCGATGTCCGGCGTGATCGACGACGCTGCCCGCGGCACCCCTCTCGAGCGCAGCGCGCATCTGCGGCGCGATCGGTCGCTTCCGGTAGCTCGCCTTCTCGACGTGCACATAGACGGTCTCGCTGCGCACCAGCAGCTCGCTGTGGCCCGCGCGACGCATTTCGAAGTGCAGGGTGAAGGAGGTGGTGCCGATGCGGCCGGGGCGGACGGCAATCTCGAGCACGTCGTCAAAGCGGGCGGGGGCCTTCCACTCGACCAGCTGATGCACGGTCTGCGTCTCGAAGCTGCCGTCCGCGCACGCCTCGGGCGAGGGCAGCGCTGCGCGCAGGAATTCGAAGCAGGCAAGGTCGATGAAGTCGCCGTAACGCGCGTTGAACACCACGTGCTGCGCGTCGCATTCCTGATAGCGCACGCGCAGATAGTAGCAGAACGGCCGGGTCACGATCCGCTCCCCTCGAAGCGACCCTGCGCGCGATAGATGCTGAGCCGGTCCTCGCCGATGGCGCGCTCGGCGACATGCCGCCAGGCCACGGTGTCCTCAAACACCTCGAGCCCGCATCCGACCAGCGGTGGGCGCCCGAGCTCGCCGAGCACTTGCGTGCCGCGCGCAATCACGGCCTCATCGACCAGATCGGCGGCCAGGAATGCGGCCGAGATCGTCGGGCCGCCCTCGACCATGACCCGCGTCACCCCATCGGCGTGCAGGCTTGCGAGCACCGCATGCAAATCGAGTCGGGTGCCGCCGCTCGCGGCAACGCGCCGGACGCTGACGCCCGGGGGGTAGGGCGGGTCGGTCGTCCTTTCCCCCGCGGCGGCGAAGATGGTTACCGGCACGCGCCCGGCGGTGAGCGCCAGCTTCGCGCTTGGCGGCGTTTGCAGTCTGGGGTCGAGAACGATGCGCCGCGGCGAGCGCTGCTCGAGCCCCGGCAGGCGGCAGGTCAGCTCCGGATCATCGTCGGAAACCGTCCTGCGGCCGACGAGGATGACATCGGCGCGGGCGCGCAACAGGTGCGCATAGCGGCGCGCCAGCGACCCCGTCACCCAAACGGGGGCGCCGGTGCCCGGCGCGATGCGACCGTCGCCGGACACGGCCATCTTCAGTTGAACGAAGGGCCGGTGCTTGGTCATGCGCAGAATATGACCCGCCGCCATCCAGCGCGCGCAGCCGGCAGCAACCCCAACGTCGATGCGCACCCCGTTCTGCCGCAGCAGCGCCAGGCCCCTGCCGCAAACGCGGGGATCGGGATCCTCGATCGCGCACACGACCCGCGCGACGCCGGCGGCGAGAATGGCGTCGACGCAGGGTGGCGTCTGCCCGTGGTGCGAGCACGGCTCGAGCGTGACGTACATGGTTTTACCGCGCGCGCGCGCCCCGGCGCGCTCGAGCACGTGCGTCTCGGCGTGCGGGCGGCCGCCCGGTTGCGTCGAGCCCCGCGCGATCAGCTCGCCGGTGGCCTCATCGACGATCAGGGCACCGACGGCCGGATTGGGGGCCGTCTGGCCGAGCCTGCGGCGCGCCATGCGCAGGGCGAGCCGCATGAACTGGCGGTCCTGCGCGGAGGTGCTTTGCACGTCGAGCAGCGACATCCCCGTTAGTGCTTTCTGCCCCCGGCCTCCGTGCGCGGCGCACCTGTTCCGGGCGCGGCCGGCACGCCGGGCACCCCGGGCGCGGCGGGTTGTAGATGGGGGGCCACGCCTGGCGGCTGTACGGCCGCACCTTCGGCGATCTCGCTCAACACCTCGTGAAAATCCGCAGCCTCGCGAAAGGCGCGGTAGACGGAGGCAAAACGCACGTAGGCGACCGCGTCGAGCCCCTTGAGCGCATGCATCACCAGCTCGCCCACGGTCGAGGAAGGGATCTCCTGCTCGCCCATGCTCTCGAGTTGGCGCACGATGCCCGATACCATGCGCTCGATCCGCTCGGGTTGAATCGGGCGCTTGCGCAGGGCGACCGCAACCGAGCGCGACAGCTTCTCGCGGTCGAACGGCACGCGCCGGCCAGAGCGCTTGATGACCAGAACCTCCCGCAGCTGCACCCTCTCAAAGGTGGTAAAACGGCCCCCGCAATCCTCGCACACCCTGCGGCGGCGGATGGCCTGGTTCTCCTCCGTCGGGCGGCTGTCCTTCACCTGGGTCGTCTCGCCGCTGCAATAGGGACAGCGCATCTCCGTGCTCCTTGCCGGCCGCCCGCGCGCGAGCGTTGTTCGCAACCTACCCCAGTGTGCCGGCCTAGCTGTAGATCGGGAAGCGCCCGCAGAGTGCGATCGCCTCGCCCTTGACCCGCGACTCCACGCCGGCGTTGCCCGATTCGCCGGCCGCCGCCAGGCCATCGAGCACCTCCGCCATCATCCTGCCGATCGAGCGGAACTCGGCAAGCCCGAAGCCGCGTGTCGTGCCGGCGGGCGAACCGATGCGGATCCCCGAGGTAACGGCGGGCTTCTCGGGATCGAATGGCACGCCGTTCTTGTTGACGGTGATGTGCGCACGCCCGAGCGCCTTTTCGGCGACGTTGCCGGTGAGTTTTTTCGACCGCAGGTCGATCAACAGCAAATGCGTGTCGGTACCCCCGGCGACAAGATCATAGCCCGCCTGCCGCAGCACTTCGCCCATCGCCTGGCAATTGGCGACCACGGCGCGCGCATAGTCGCGGAACGCCGGCTGCAGCGCTTCGTGAAAGGCCACCGCCTTGGCGGCAATGACGTGCATTAGCGGACCGCCCTGCATCCCCGGAAACACCGCCGCGTTGATCTTCTTGGCGAGCATCGGGTCGTTGCAGAGAATGATGGCCCCGCGCGGCCCACGCAGCGTCTTGTGCGTCGTCGAGGTGACGACGTGGGCCTCTGGAAACGGGCTCGGATGCACTCCGCCGGCCACCAGGCCGGCGAAGTGGGCCATATCGACGACCAGGTGCGCACCGACCGCGTCGGCGACGGCACGGAAGGCCTTGAAATCGATGATGCGCCGGTAGGCGCTGCCGCCCGCGAGAATGACCTTCGGCCGGTGCTGGCGCGCCTTCGCCGCCACTTCATCCATGTCGATCAGCTGATCCTGTCGTCGCACGCCGTAGGGCACGGCCTTGAACCACTTGCCGGACAGGTTGACAGGCGAGCCGTGCGTCAGGTGGCCGCCGGCGGCGAGACTGAGTCCCAGGAAGGTGTCGCCCGGCTGCATCAGCGCCATGAACACCTGCTGGTTGGCGCTGCTGCCGGAATGCGGCTGCACGTTGGCGAAGCGGCACTTGAACAGGGCCTTGGCGCGCTCGATCGCCAGCCCCTCGGCCTCATCGACGAACTGACAGCCGCCGTAGTAGCGGTTGCCCGGATAACCCTCGGCATACTTGTTGGTGAGCACGCTCCCCGCCGCCGCCAGCACCGCGCGCGAGACGATGTTCTCCGAGGCGATCAGCTCGATCTCGTCCTGTTGGCGCTTCTCCTCGCGCCCGATGATAGCGGCCAGCACCGGATCGCTCGCGGCCAGATCTCCGGCAAAGAACAGTGACTGCGGCGCGCTTTGACGCTCGGCGGCGGTGGCCATACTGGCGAGCCTTGCATGATGTCCCGATTCGGCGCGGCCCTCATATCACGGGCTTCGCACCTGCAACAAGCGGGCGCCGCGGTCGGCCGCGCACGCGCCAGGGCGGTGAGCGCCGAGAAGGGCGAGGCAGGGGCGGCCGCCGCTGACGCTCGGTGGCATGCAACAGCGGAGTGAGGCTCGGCCTCGGGCGCACAGCTTCCGGCAGCGGCGATGCTCAAGCGCCGCGCGCCTTCGGCGTCGCATCGAGCAGCCCAGCCTGCGGCCGCGGTGGGTGCGCCCTGATCGCCTCCTCGTTGGGCTCGGTACCCCACCCCGGCCGGTCGGGAATGACCAGATAGCCGTTGTCGTAGTGCGGGACATGGGTGAACAGCTCGTGATCCCAACCCAGCCGGTCGATGTCGGTCTCGAGAATGCGCAAGTTCGGCACCGCCGCGGCGAAATGCGCGTTCATCATCGTGCACAGGTGGCCGTAGAAGTTGTGCGGAGCGACGTTGACCTCGTGTGCCTCCGCGGCGGCGGCAATCTTCAGCGACTGCCATACCCCATTCCAGGGCGTGTCGATGATCGCGACGTCCATCGCCTGCGCGCGCAGATAGGGCAGAAACGCGCGCGTGCCGAGCAGCGTCTCGCAGGAGGCGATGGGATGACTGCTGCGGCTGCGCAGCAAGGCGAGTGCGTCGGGGTTGAAGGTGTCGATCTCGACCCAGAACATGTCGAGGTCGGCAATGGCGCGCAGGATCTTCAGGTAGCCCTCGGTCTTGGCATTGAAGTTGAGGTCGAGCAGCAGGTCGATCTCGGGTCCGGCCCCCTCGCGAATGGCTTCCAAATGCATGCGCAAGTTGGTCAGCACATTGCGATCGACGTTGAGCTCGGGATAGAACGGCGCGGAGAAGCCCGGCCGGTATCCCGTCGGCTGCTTTCCCCCCGGCTGATAGAGGAAGATGTTGGTCTTCAGGGCGGTGAAGCCCTTGTCGCGCACCTCGCGGCCGATGGCGCGCACGCCCTCGAGGTCGGTGATCGGCGGCTTGAAGAATGCCGGATGATTGATGCGCCACGTGGCGCAGTGCGACCAGTATACGCGAATGCGATCGCGCAGCTTGCCGCCAAGCAGCTGATAGCACGGCACGCCGAGCGCCTTGGCCTTGGCGTCGAGCAGCGCATTCTCGATCGCCGCGAGCGCCAGCGCGATGACGCCGCCCGACGCCGGGCGGGTGGCTGCGTAGAGATCGGCATAGATGCGCTCGTGGGCCTCGGCCTGCTGGCCGAGCACACGGTGGCTTAGGAGCTCGATGACCGTTGCCACCCCTGGCGCGCCGAAGCCCTCGTCGAACTCGCTCCAGCCGACGATGCCGCCGTCGGTCGT
>JBPYEF010000002.1:0-3316 GCA_051985875.1 Hyphomicrobiaceae bacterium | reverse complement strand
GGCGAACCGAAGCCACCGCGCGCCATCAGCTCATCGGTATTTGCCTTGAGCTTGTCCTTGACCGACTGCTGGGCGATGCCCGCGAACAACCGCCCGGGGTCCACCCCCACCTTGTCGCAAATGCCGGCAAGGACCTCGTCCCGGGAGATGTCGCGATCATCGCGCCAATACGCCTCGAACGTGGCGCGGGCAAAGGGGATGAGCTTGCCCTCGGGATCGAGCAGGAGGCAGCCGCGCATGGCCTTGACGCTGTTCACGGGAAAAACCGTCGGCGGCATCTTGATTTCGAGACCGGCCAAGCGCGCCCAATCGGCGAGGTCCTTCCTTGCGTAGTGCGTCTTGGCGGGCACCGGGTTTTCGCGCGAACTATAGACGCTGGGGTTGATGGTATTGAAGATGCCCCCAACCAAAATGGGCCGCCACGCGATCTTCTCGCTGAAAGCGCGTGCCAGCTCGTGGATGTTGTGAAATGCGAGGTAGGTCCAGGGGCTCGAGCAGTCGAAGAAGAATTCGATCATCGGCTTAATTCCCGCGAAGATCGGCAAGGCGATAGACCACCCAACGTATCACCGTTGGTGAGAAGCGGCTGACGGCTCTGCCGAGCCCGGTAGGATTTAGCATGCGCGGGTCGCGTCGGCATGTTGCGTTTTTTCGTTTTGTCACACCGCTGGGTCGGTCACGCCGCTCCAGCATCGGCGCTAGCGCGCGACACCTCGCCCCCGACAAGAAGCCTGCGTTCCGTTACTGCACCGTCCCTCGCCGGAGGCGCGGGTAATTGAGCCAGGCGAACGCGGGATGCGGGCCTGGAAACGTCTCGGCGATCAGCTCGGGCATGATTGCCATGCCGTTGAAACCGTTGCTGAAGGCGACAGAAGCCGCTCCTTGTTGCTGCGATCCGATCGCGAACGCCTTGAACCGTCCCCGGTCGTTGTCGCCCCATTGGAAGAATGTGCCGGACCGCGGTTCGAGGCCCCAACCAAGGCCCCAGGCGAGCCCGACATCGGACTCGGGCAGATTGGCGGCGAGGCATTGAACGCAACGGTGGCGCAGAACGACTTGCGGCGCGAGCCACAACCGTGCCGTGTGCGGTTGCAGTCGGGCTCCGCACAGCACCGCCTGCAAAAAGCGTGCGTAGTCGTCGGCCGTGGTTTGCAGGGAGGCCGCCGTATTGACCGCCGTAGGCTTCTTCTTTGCATCGGGCACGCGAGCCGCGTCATGGGGATCGGCATAGTCGGCATCGAACGCGGACAGCCAGAGATAACTCGAACGCCGCATCTGCAACGGCTCGAACACCAAGCGCCGCAGCAGCGCATCGATGGGCTCGCCCGTCGCGGCTTCGATGGCATGCTGCAGCCAGACGAACGCCTCACCTGAGTAGCTGAAGCGCTCCCCGGGTGCGAAATACGTTTTGAGTGGCGCATCGGCGCTGCGCCAATTGGGCAGGCCGGAGCTGTGGCTGAGGACGTGTCGGACTTTTATGGCCGCAGCACGGGAATCGTCGGCAACGTAGTCCGGCCAAAGCCGCGCCAGCGGCGTGTCTAGCGAGAGCATGCCGGCGTCGACCAGCTGGAGCACCGCATAGGCGAAGACCGGCTTGGACAGGGACGCGGCGTCGAAGATCGTTCCCGTATCGACGGACTGGCCGGTGGTAGCATTGCGTACGCCGGCCTGGGTTAGCGCCGGAGGCTCGCCCCTGCGGACCACCGCCATGGAAAGACCGGGGACGGCCGCTGCGCCGATAAGCGCGTGCAGGTCGGCGGGGGTGATGCTCTTGCCCATGGTCACGTGTAGCAGGAAAGATACAGCAAGGGCGTATGCGAGAAGCATCCTCCCTGAGCAGCAGCGCGGCCGCTTGGCGCCCATCAGCATCGCCGCCCGAGCGACATCGCCTCCTGACGTCAGATCGCTGCGTAGCCGCATTGCGTGGGCTCACGGTTGTCGGGGCCCGATTTGCTCGGCGCCACCCTTTTGTGCCGCAAACGCCGTCTTTTCCGGCAAAAAAAAAGGGCAACAAACCGTGGCGGACGGTCGGGAAAATAGTTTGCACACGCGGCGGGCGCAATGCCCTTGGCAGGCGGTTGCGCTCAGGCTGGAGCACTGGCCCGCAACTTGGTAGGGCGAACTCAATCGATGCCGGCGCTCATCCGCAGCTCCGCTGCCCTGGCGGCGTGCGCTCTTCCCACCGGCAGGAGCATCTTGCTAGCTTGGCGCAAGGGGGTCCTCGGCTACCAGGTGAGGCCATGCAAATCATCGATGCACAGATCCATCTTTGGAACACGGGTACGGTCGTGCCGCCCCACCGCACGCAACCCTATCTGCTCGACGAAGCTCTGGGCGACATGGATGCGGCCGGGGTTGACGGTGCCGTTATCCATCCGCCGAGCTGGGACCCTGCATCACACGAGCTTGCCGTTAGCGCGGCGCGCATGCATCCCGAACGCTTCGCCATTCTCGGGCGCATTCCCCTCGACCAGCCCGAAAAGCGCAGCCAGATCGAGACGTGGCGCGAGCAGCCGGGCATGCTGGGCCTGCGCTACACGTTCCTGCAGCCGCACATGAAATCCTGGCCGAGCGATGGGACCATGGACTGGCTGTGGCCGGCAGCCGAACGCCTCGGGTTGCCCGTCGCATTGCTCGCTGGAGACTTCTTGCCGCTGGTTGGTGCGATTGCCGAGCGGCATCCGGGATTGCGTCTCATCGTCGACCACTTCGGCGTTGCGCGCGGCAACAAGGACGATGCGGCATTTGTCACCATGCCGCAGCTGCTTGCGCTTGCTAGGCACCCGAATATTGCCGTCAAGGTAACCGGTGGGCCGCAGTACGTAACCGACCCGTTCCCGTTCGCAAGCCTGCAGCCGCGCCACCGTGCGATATACGACGCATTCGGGCCAAAGCGCATGTTTTGGGGCACCGACATAACGCGCATGCCCTGCACCTGGAGGGAATGCGTCATCCATTTCACCGAGCATCAGCCCTGGCTCCCCGAGGCGGACAAGGCGCTGATCATGGGGCGGGCGATCTGCGACTGGATCGGTTGGACGCGCAAGCGCTGGACCTGAGCAAGGGGCGGTCACGCAGGAAGGCTCGGGAGGCTACGCCGCGATCCCTGCGCATGACGGCGAGGGCGAAACGCGCCCACAGACAAGCGCGCGCCAACGGGTGCCTAGCGTTATTGCCCACCGAGACGCGCTCGGTGACACCACGCGCCTTACCGGGGTGCCGCCGCGGCTGCGGGAAGCGCTATCCTGATGGTTGCGGGTTCTTCCTCCGTCCCCGCCCACGCGGCCTCCCCGCCATGCTGGCGGGCGATCTGGCG
>JBPYEF010000001.1:0-9535 GCA_051985875.1 Hyphomicrobiaceae bacterium | reverse complement strand
GGTCATGGGAGAGGGTCATGGGAGAGGGTCATGGGAGACGGTCATGGCAGACCGTCATGGCAGACCGTCATGGGAGACCACCATGGGGGGCCAGCCATCGGCCGGTAAGAGGTCTGCATCGAGGGCTGAGTTTTTTTGCCACGCCTCTGTGCCTTGACGAAGCCCAGACCCTTGCGTAAGGCGCAAGTAATAAAGCGCACGAGGGATTGAGGAGGTCGTAGCGGTGTCCCGCGCCGGACGTGAGCGGTTGCCGCACACCACCGCAGCCGCGGTCCGAGGCCATCTGGCGTCATACGGCGATTGTGCTCGGCGCATGCCGCGCCGGGTTTGGTCTGCTGTACCGCCGGCCCCAGTCGGTGCCCCCGCGCTTGCCACTTTGACGTCCGGCGGCGTGCACAGCGCCCCGGGTTGCGCGATCTTCGACATAAGCAACCGCAAATGGCGGTTTCATTCGGGAAGGGTACGGTGATGCGCCAATCTCCGCTCACTCTGCTAGCAACGCTGATCTTCGCGGCAGCGCTCCTCGTCGTGCGCGCTCCGGCGAATGCCGCCGATACGCCTCCACCGGACGTTAAGGGCCTGTGGCTGATCGCCGATTACCCCAACATCGGCGCCCGCCCCGGCGAGGAAGCGCACTTTAGTCTGTCGCTGGTCAATTACGGCCTTGCTCCGCAACTTGCGGCCTTGACCCTAGAAAATGTGCCCCAGGGCTGGACCGCGGAATTGCGCGGCGGCGGGCGGCCCGTATCGGCTGCCTTCGTCGATTACAATGCCAAGTCGCACATCGAGCTGAAGGTCAAGGTTCCCGCTGACGCCAAGCCGCAGCGCTATACGTTCGCCGTCAAGGCCACCGGCGCCGCGTCCCCTGTGCAGGAATTGCCGCTGTCGGTCAACGTCGAGCCGCAGTCGGGCGCCGTGCTTACTGCCGAGCCCAAGCTGCCGACGCTCAGAGGTACCCCGCGCTCGTCATTCGATTTCCGCATCAACGTCAAGAACGATAGCGCCGACAACATGCTGGTTACGCTGGCTTCGCAGGCGCCGCGCGGCTTCCAGGTGGTATTCAAGGAAGGGTACGGCAGCCAGGAGCTCACCAGCCTTCCCTTCAAGGCGGGCGAAAGCAAGGAGCTCGCGGTCGACGTCAAGCCGCCGACGACCCTTGCCGCGGGGCACTATCCGATCAAGGTGCAACTCTCCTCCGAGCACGCCAAGGTCGAAACGCAACTGCTGATGGACGTCACCGGCCAGCCGTCGGTCACCCTGTCCGGCGAGAACGATCGGCTGAGCGGGGAAGCCAACGCCGGTCAGGAGAAGCGGCTTACCTTCATTCTGCGCAACAGCGGCAGCGCCGAGGCGCGCAACGTCACGCTCAGCGCGTCCCCACCGAGCGGCTGGAAGGTGAACTTCGATCCTAAAGAGGTGCCGGTGCTCGCGCCCAATGCGGAGGAGAAGATCACCGCCACGGTCACGCCTTCCGACAAGGCGCTGGCCGGCGACTACATGATGTCCGTGCGTGCCAACGGCGATGCCGTCTCGGAGTCGGTGAACTACCGCGTCACCGTTCTCACTTCGACGGTATGGGGCGTGGTCGGTCTGGGGGTCATCGCCGCGTCGTTGCTGGTGCTGCTCGGTGCCGTCGGCAGGTTCGGCAGGCGATGAGTGCACCCGTCATCACGGCCCAGGGCCTAACCAAGCGCTACGGCACCACCGTCGCGGTCGATGGCCTCGATCTGGCGATCGAGAAGGGCGATGTCTTCGGCTTGCTCGGCCCGAACGGCGCGGGCAAGACGACAACCATCCTATTGATCCTCGGCCTCACCGAGCCGACTTCGGGGTCGATAACGACCCTCGGGCATGATCCGCTACGCGAACCACTACAAGTGAAGCGGCGCGTCGGCTATCTCCCCGACGCGGTTGGCTTCTACGAGCACATGACCGGTCGCGACAACCTGCGGTTCACCGCTCGGCTCGGCGGACTGCCGCGCGGAGAGATCGAGGACAGCATCGGCAGCGCGCTTGCGCGCGTGCACCTCCACGAGGCTGCAGACCGCCCGGTCAAGACCTACTCGCGCGGCATGCGCCAACGGCTTGGTATCGCCGAGATATTGATGCGAAAGGTCGAAGTAGCCATTCTCGATGAGCCGACCTCCGGCCTCGATCCGCAGACCACCCGCGAATTCTTGGCGCTGATCCGCACCTTGCGGGGTGAGGGCATGACGGTGGTGCTCTCCTCGCATCTGCTCGATTTGGTACAGACGATGTGCGACCGCGTCGCGCTTTTCAGCGACGGCCGCATCGGTTTGTCCGGGCGGGTGGATGACCTGATGCGCGACGTGCTTGGCGGCACGTATGTCGTCGACGTCGAGGCCGCGGGCGATCGGATCGCCGACCGGCTGGCGGGTCTCGCCGGAGTGACGCGTGTCACCCCTGTTGCCGACGGTCGCTTCCGCATCGACGCGACGGCAGATGTCCGCGGCAGTATCGCCAACGCCGTTGTCAACGCCGGCGGGGAGCTGCGCTCCTTGTCCATAGCCAGTGCGAGCCTCGAAGATGTATACACGCGCTATTTTCAGACCGTCCGCAGTGCGGCGTGAGGGATCGCCCTGGACCGGCATCGGCACGGTACTGCAGCGCGAAATTGCCGATAACCTGCTCAGCGTGCGCATGCGCCTGCTCGAGGTGCTCGTCATTCTTACGGGGACCGCGGCCGTCTATGCGGCGATCGGCGAGATCAAGAATTCGGTCAGCGAAGATCCGTTCGTGTTCCTGCGCATCTTCACCGTTGCGCGCGAGCCTCTGCCGTCGTTCATCACTTTTCTCGGCTTCCTGATCCCGATCGTGGCGATCTCGCTCGGCTTCGACAGTGTCAACGGCGAGTTCAACCGCCGTACCATCAGTCGCATCCTCGCGCAGCCCATCTATCGCGATGCGCTTCTGTTCGGGAAGTTTGCGGCGGGCCTGGCCACCATTGCCATCTTCCTGACGGCGCTGTGGCTGTTCCTGATGGGCCTTGGCATCCTGCTCCTTGGGGTACCGCCGAGCGGGGAGGAGATCGTGCGCGGGCTCGGGTTCCTGCTCGCGGCGATCGCCTACGGTGGGGTATGGCTGGCGCTGGCGCTGGCGTTCTCAATCGTGTTCCGCGCACCGGCCACTTCGGCGCTCGCCGCGTTATCCCTCTGGCTGCTGTTTGCCGTGTTCTGGAGCATGATCGTGCCGCTGGTCACCGAGGTCGTGGCCCCGGTAGACCCCTTCGATCCGCACACCGAGCTGCATGCTATCAATGTCGCCCAGGGCCTTAACCGCCTGTCGCCCAATACGTTGTTTGCCGAGACCACGCTCGCGCTCCTCAATCCAGGCACGCGTACGCTCGGTCCGGTGTTCGTATTCCAGCTGCAGGGTGCGGTGCTTGGCGCACCGCTGCCGGTCGGGCAAAGCTTTCTGCTGATCTGGCCGCAGCTCACCGGTCTCATCGCTGCGGTCGTCGTTCTCTTCACCATCGGTTACGTGCTGTTCCAGCGGCAGGAAATCCGCGCCTGACACAAGCGGCCGGGTATCGGCGATCGCGCATCCACGCCGGGCGGCGTGTGCGCGCAAAGACACCAATCTTCCTCCGGCATTGCGCCTATGCTATCGGGGCGTCTCGCCTGTCCGCTGGAGGCGCGTGATGCCCGATATCGGTGCCATGCTCTGGCCGCGTACGGTCGCGCTGATCGGTGCCTCCCCCGACACCGAAAGCCTGCGCGGCCGGATCGTCGAGGTCATGCGGGCGCACCCGTTCGCAGGACGGCTGTTTCCCGTCACCCGCAGCCATACCGAGGTGGCCGGTCTGCGCGCCTATGCCTCGCTTGCCGACCTGCCCCAGCGCCCCGATCTGGCGGTCATCATCATTCCAGCGCAGCACGTACCGGCCGAGCTCGAGCGCTGTGGGAGAGCCGGGGTACGCGCTGCTGTCATCCTGAGCTCGGGGTTTGCGGAGGCTACCGGCGATCTCGGCAGCGGTCTGCAGCGCGAGATAGCAAGCATCGCGCGGCGGTACGATATCGCCGTGCTCGGCCCCAATTCGGAGGGCTTTGCCAACATCGCCGCCGCGCTCTGTCCGACCTTTAGCCCGGCGATGGAAGCAAGCAACAGGCCGTTGCTGCCGGCCGGGCCGCCGCGGGGAGAGCTCGCAGTCATCGGCCAGAGCGGCGGCATCGGCTTCTCCTTCTTCGACCATGGGCGCGCCAAGGAGCTTGCCTTTCGCTATATCGTCACGACCGGCAATGAAGCCTGTCTCGAGGCCCTCGACATTGCCGAATTCATGCTGGATGAGGGCAAGGTTGACGCCCTGCTGCTGTTGCTGGAGGACGTCAAGAGTGCCGCTACCTTCCACCGCGTGGCCGAGAAGGCGCTGCGCGCCGGCAAGCCGATCATCCTCAACAAGATCGGGCAGTCGCAGGCGGGTGTGCGGGCGGCCGCATCGCACACCGCGGCGCTAGCCGGCTCCTATCGCGCCTACCAGGCGATGTTTGAGCGGTACGGGATAATCGAGGGTCGCGATCTCGGCGAGATGGTCGACATTGCCGCAGGCTTCCTCGCCTGGGGCTCGCGCCTGCCGATGGGCAGGCGCGTTGCGATCTGCACCGGCTCCGGGGGCGGCGGCGGGTGGATGGCCGACGCGTGCACCGCTGCCGGACTGGAGGTCCCGGAATTGGACCCCGCAACGCGTGCCGCAATCGACGTGCACCTGCCGTCCTACGGCACCTCGCAAAACCCGGTCGACGCCACCGCCCAGGCGATCTCGAAGATCGGCTACGGCGGACTAGCGGAGCTGGTGCTTCCCTCGCCGAGCATCGACGCGGTGATCGTGGTGATGACGGCGCGGTCGCCACGGAACGTCGAGCGGCACAGGGAGGGCCTATCGCGCCTCGCGCAGCTAGCACGCAAGCCAGTTCTGCTGTGGAGCTACACCCTGCCCGCGCCGCAGTCGATTCTCACCCTGGCGCAGGCGGGCTACCCGCTGTTTACCAGCATTCCCAACTGCGCGCGCACGCTGCGCCTGATGGCCGACTACCGCGCGCTGCGCGAGCGCTTTTGCCGTCCGATCGAGGTGCGCGAGCTCCCGGCATCAGACTTGGCCGCCGTAGCCGAAGCGCTTGCGGTCAGCGAAGACGTTCTCTGCGAGTGGGATGCGCGCCCACTGCTCGCGCGCTATGGCATCGGTGCCAATCCGCTGGGAAGCCTCGCCACCTCGGCAGAACAGGCCGTGGCCCTGGCGCATGACATGGGCGGCGCGGTCGCCCTCAAGGTGCAATCGCCTGATATTCCTCACAAGACCGAGGCCGGCGCCATCGCCCTGCAACTTTCTTCCAGCGAAGAGGTGCGCGCCGCTTACCAGCGCATGCTGGCCGCTGCTATCGCGCACTGCCCTGCAGCGCGCATCAAGGGCGTCCTGGTGCAGCCGATGTGCGCTCCCGGGCGGGAGATCGTGCTGGGTGTCACGCACGATGCGACGTTCGGTCCCCTGCTGATGGTTGGCCGCGGCGGGACGGATGTCGAAGTGCTCGATGATGTCGTCTGGCAGCCGGTACCGGTCGACGAACACGATGCCCGCGCCATGCTGCAGAGGCTCAAAAGCGCGCCGCTGCTTGCCGCCCATCGTGGTATGCCGGCCTGTGACGTAGACGCACTGGTAGAAATCATGGTGCGGCTCGCACGGTTTGCCTCCGACTGCGCCGACGACATTGCCGAGATCGACTTGAATCCGGTCATCGTGCACCGGCAAGGCGCTGGCGTGTCGCTCGCCGATGCGCTGATCGTGAAGCGCAAGAAGGCTGCCTCGAGGTAGCCAAGAAGATAACTGCCTGCGCGGCATCGAAGGGGTTTTCGATCGGCGATCTGATCGTCCCCGTTGGCACCCCAACGACGGGCTCTCCAGGTGCGGTCACGCGTTGCGCAAGAATGACGCGGTGCAGCAATGCCCCGGCAGATCAGGCGGTTATGGGCCGCACGCACGTCCGCGTGCGGAAGAGCAATGGGCGCGCCGCGCGCAGCTCACAGTAAGGGCCGAGGCAACATCAGCGCTGCACGCGCCGGGACGTAGGCACTCGTGAATTGTCGGGTGCCTCCTCACGCCGTGCTTGCGGGCAATAATCGCCTCTCAACCCCCGCGCAACAGGCTGCCGAGCAAACCGCGTCGCGGTCGCGCCGCGGCCGGCGGCGGATCGCCATATGGCGCCGCCGCGGCGGCGCGGTCAGACGTTACCTGCTGCGGGTCGGCGCCGACGCGGCCGCCAACTCGGTCCGCCTCTGTCTGCCGCGACAGGCTGAAGTCGAAGCGGATGCTCGGAATGCCCTTGATCGGCGCGCTGGGGTCCTGCTCCTTGATCTCGGCGACAAGGCCGCTGGAGGCACCGAACACGACGTCGTCCTCCAGATGCTCATCCCCGGACATGTACAGGGCCGTCACCAGCTCGCGGTATCCGGGCGCGCTGATCAGGAAATGGATGTGTGCGGGGCGCTTGCCGTGCCGGTTCTGCGCCATGACCATGGCGCCGACCGGACCGTCGAGCGGGATGTAATAGCCAAGCGGCCGCACCGTGCGGATCAGGTAACAACCGTCGCTGTCGGTACGGAATACGCCCCGGCAATCCATGGTCTGGGCGTCCTTCTGAATGTCGTAGCGCCCGTCGGCGCCCGTCTGCCAGACGGTCAGCTGGGCGCCCGCAAGCGGCTTGCCCTCCGCATTGGTCACGCGCCCGAACAGGGCGACGTCGGCGCCGTCCGGCGCGCTTGCAATCTGGCTGCCCGCCTCGAACTGCGGTGCGTTCTCGCGGAAAAACGGGCCGAGCAAGCTCGCCTCGGTCGCCGTTTCGAGTTTGGTCTTGTCGTGCATGATGTTCACGAGCGCGCTCAGCCCGAGCGTGTCGGACAAGAGAATGACCTCCTGGCGCGCCGGCGTGCACGCTTGCCCGACCTTGGTCATGAACTCGATTCCCTTCAGCCATTCGCCGGGCGTCAAATTCACCTCGCGCGCAAAGGCGTGCAGGTGCTTAACCGCGCTCTCCATGATCTCCTTCATGCGCGGGTCGGAGGTGGACGACATCTGTTCGAGGACGACGTTTGTTATCGTGTCTGGCGTGTACTCGCGCATGCGCGTTCTCCCTACAGGGCATTTTCGGGCACTCGGGGCCACCGTTGCGCCTCTGCGCCCATGCCTGTTGCGCTTAGGCTTCATGCCGCTGCAACCAGCGTCTTCCAAGGCTCCGGACATGTCAAGGAATTGGCGCGCGCAACATCACAGTCCCAAGTAGAAACGCCGGATCAGCTCGTTGTTGTTCAGCTCTTCAGCAGAGCGGCCCTCCACGGCAATTTGCCCGTGGACGATGACATAGCCGCGGTCGGCGATTCGAATCGCTTGCGTGAAGTTCTGCTCGGCCATCAACACCGTGAGCCCGTGCTCGTCCTTCAGCCGCTTGATCGCCTCGATCGTGCGGGCAACGAGCAGCGGTGCGAGGCCCACGGAGGGTTCGTCGATCAGCAGGATCTTCGGCGCGAGCATCAAGGCGCGCCCGAGCGCAAGCATCTGCTGCTCGCCCCCGCTCAGGCTGCCGGCGAGCTGGGTGCGCCGCTCCGCGAGGCGAGGGAAGGTCGCATATGTGCCGGCGAGATTGCTGCGCATCTGCCGGCGCGCCGCCTTGCGAAAGGCGCCGAGCAGCAGGTTCTCCTCTACCGTGAGCTTCGGAAACAGCCGCCGTCCCTCCGGAACCAGGGCGACGCCGAGATCGACGATTTGTTCGGCGGAGAGTCCCGTCAGATCATGCGTGACGCCGTCGATGTCCGCGCGTATGCGCCCCGCACTCGGGCGTACCAGCCCCATCACGCACTTCATCAACGTGCTCTTACCGTTGCCGTTGGTGCCGAGCAGCGCCACGGTTTCTCCGTGCGCGACGTTGATCGAGACGTTCTCGATGACGCGCACCGCGCCATAGCCGGCATGAATGCCTTCGATGGTCAGGCTATTGCCCAAGGTAGGCACTCACCACTTGCGGGTTGTTGACGACATCGGTGGGCGCGCCGTCGGCGATCTTGCGGCCCGATACCAGCACCACCAGTCGCTGCGAGAAACTCATCACGGCGCGCATGATGTGCTCGATGAGTATCACGGTGACCCCTTGGCCGTTGACCCGCAGCAATAGGGCGATGATGTCCTCTATCTCGGAGTGCGACAGCCCGGCCATCGCCTCGTCGGCAATCAGCAGCCGCGGTTCGGCGGCCATGGCGCGCGCCAATTCGAGCTTGCGCATTTCCACCTGCGTGAGGTCGCTGGTGCTGTGGCGTGCCTTGGCTTCGAGTCCTACCTCGGCCAACAAGTGCAGGCAGCGCGCGTCGAGCTCGGCCGCGGAGGCGACCGACTGCAAGCGGTGCCGAACCGTGTACAGCAGCGGCACGCGCACGTTGTCGGCAAGCGTAAGGCTTGTGAACGGACGCGGCAGCTGGAAGCTTCTCGCCAGCCCGAGGTGCGTGCGCCGGTGGGCGGGCAGACCGTCGACCAACTTGCCGGCAAAGCGCACCGAGCCGGTCTCGTTGTGCAGGGTGCCGCAAACGCAGTTGACGAGCGTGCTCTTGCCGGATCCGTTCGGCCCGATCAGGCCGAGCCGCTCGCCTGGCAGCACATCGAGGTCGATGGCCTCGAGCGCGACGAATCCACCGAAGCGCTTGCCGAGTGAAGCAATCTGCAACAGGGGAGTGCTCACGATTGAGCCCTTGCCTTCCACCAGGTGCGCACCAGGCCGATGATGCCGTTCGGCGCGACGATGACGAACAGGACCAGCAATACGCCGACCAGCAGCAGGTTGGCGGCGGAGGAGATGGTCACCGAGACGATCTGCTGCAGGGAGCCGAGCAGAATCGCCCCGATCAGTGGCCCAGCCCACGACGTCGTGCCGCCGATCATCGGCATGGCGATGGCGTTGACCGCATAGGGCAGCCCGAACGTGGTGGCGGGCTCGACGTAGCCGATGTAGTAGGGAAATGGCGCCCCGGCCATGCCTATCAACGCTCCCGAAATCGTCGTGGCGATCAGCTTGACGCGCAGCGTCGGGACACCGGCCGACTCGGCTGCCAGCTCGTCATCGCGAATGCTGGCGAGGCCATAGCCGAGCCGGGAGCGCTCGATCGTGCGCGCCACCCACAGCGCCGCAGTCGCCAACACGAGCATGATCAGGAACAGGTACCGGACGTATCCGAGCGCTACGGTGCCGAGTTTTATGCCTTCCGGCCGGATGATGTAGGCGCCGCGCGAGCCGCCGACGAAATCCCAGTTGACGATCAGCGTCTGCAAGACCACCGCCATCGCCAGGGTGGCAATGGCGAAGAAAACGCCCCGCAGCCGCAGCGTCAGGTAGCCCATGCCCAACCCGACCAGCCCGGCAAGGATGCCGCTGATCGCCACCAGCGTCGGAACGGAGAGCGGAAAAAGCGGCTGCAGAAAAGCCAACGCGCCGCTCATGTAGCGGCCCGGATTCACCCCGAGCTTGTGCAGCGCAACAGCGGTGTA